>JAFPRF010000285.1 GCA_017400965.1 Lachnospiraceae bacterium | reverse complement strand
GCTCAGCTCCTACAAGATTTGGCTTGCGCAGTATGCTGCAACGCCGACCTACGACGGCAAGTATGACATTTGGCAGTATAAGTCCACTGGTACCGTCAGTGGCATCAGCGGCAACGTGGACCTGAACCTTTCCTACATGGGTTACTAATCCGCCGCACAAAGAACGAACTTTGGAGGAATGAAATGAAAGGCATAATTCTTGCCGGAGGCTCCGGCACCAGACTCTATCCGTTAACCAAGGCCATCTCGAAGCAGATCATGCCGGTGTATGACAAGCCCATGATCTACTACCCCCTGTCCACGCTGATGCTGGCGGGGATCCGCGAGATCCTGATCATCTCAACGCCCCGTGACCTTCCGGTGTTTGAGGAGCTCCTTGGCGACGGCAGCCAGCTGGGCATGCAGTTTTCCTATGCGATCCAGGAGTCCCCGAGAGGCCTTGCGGACGCCTTCATCATCGGCGAGAAGTTTATCGGAGATGACCGCGTGGCGCTAGTGCTTGGCGACAACATCTTCTACGGCCAGAGCTTTTCCAAGGTGCTGAGAGAGGTTGCTTCCCGCGAGAGCGGCGCAACGATCTTTGGCTACTACGTAAGAGACCCGAGAGAGTACGGCGTCGTGGAATTCGATGAGAACGGCAAGGCCCTTTCCATCGAGGAAAAGCCCGAGAAGCCCAAGAGCAATTATGCCGTTCCCGGACTGTACTTCTATGACAATGACGTGGTGGAGATCGCAAAGAACGTAAAGCCCTCCGCCCGCGGAGAGATCGAGATCACCAGCGTCAACAACGAGTACTTAAGAAGAGGCACCCTGCGCGTTGAGACCCTCGGCAGAGGTTTTGCATGGCTCGATACCGGAAATCATGACGCGCTCCTTGATGCGTCTGACTTCGTGGCAGCCTTCCAAAAGCGCCAGGGCCTGTACATCTCCTGCATCGAGGAGATCGCCTTTAAGCGCGGCTTTATCGATAAGGACCAGCTGTTAAAGCTTGCTGAGCCCCTCATGAAGACCAACTACGGGAAATATCTCGTGGAAGTGGCAAACGGTCTGTAAGCTTTATCTAAACAAATGCAAGAAAGAGGTTGAAATTCATGGGACAGATCACGGTGGAAACCTGTGAGATCGAAGGACTTAAGATCATTACGCCGGCAGTGCACGGAGATGCGCGCGGCTACTTTATGGAGACTTATCAGTACAATGATTTCAAGGAGGCAGGCATACCGGAAATTTTCGTGCAAGACAACCAGTCCGCTTCCAGTAAGGGCGTGCTCAGAGGCCTCCATTTTCAGATCGAGCATCCGCAGGACAAGCTCGTTCGCGTGATCAAGGGAGAGGTGTTTGACGTGGCAGTGGACCTGCGCAGAGGCTCCAAGACCTTTGGAAAATGGTTCGGCGTCGTTCTCTCCGAGGAGAATAAAAAGCAGCTGTTCATTCCCAAGAACTTCGCGCATGGCTTTTTGGTACTGTCTGATTACGCGGAATTTTGCTATAAATGCACCGATTTTTATCATCCCGGAGATGAGGGCGGACTCGCTTACAATGATCCAGACATCGGCGTAAAATGGCCCATTACGGATGACATGAAACTCATCTTTTCCGAGCGCGACACCAAGTGGAATGGCATTCGCGAATACATGAAAGAACGCGGCATCGAAGCCTAAGCTTTGCCGTGGGAAGGACGTAACGAACATGAAGCTTGGCAAGAAAGGCGGGATCGCCTTATTTTCCCTTCTGGGCGTGATCGCGATGGCCGTGATCATCCTGCACCAGAACCTGGGGCCCGCGGCGGACCCCAAGGAAGAACTTCTCAAAAAAGTGCTTTCCTGCCTCATCATCGCGGGAGCATGCATTGGCTTCGCCTGCTTTTATGACCGCGTGACGGGCCTTGCAGGAGAACTCATCCAGAGCAGACACCTGATCTGGAAACTCGCAAAAAATGACTTTAAGAAACGCTACGCCGGCTCTTACCTTGGCGCCATCTGGGCCATGGTACAGCCCGTCGTTACCGTTGCACTTTATTACATTGTATTTGACAAAATCATGAATGGCGCGTCCCGTACTGAGGAGGCGCCCTTTGTGCTGTTTTTAACCGCCGGACTTGTGCCCTGGTTCTTCTTTAGCGAGGCCTTAAATGCCGGCACCAACGCTCTTCGCGAGTACGACTACCTCGTGAAAAAAGTCGTGTTCAAGATCAGCATCCTTCCCATCATCAAGATCATCGCCGCAACCTTCATCCACGCCTTCTTCATCTGCGTGCTCCTTATCGTCGCGGCTCTCTATGGGAACTGGCCAACGATCTACCTTCTTCAGATCTTCTACTACAGCGCCTGTCTGTTCTTACTTGTGCTGGCGATATGTTACACGACATGTTCCGTCGTCGTCTTTTTCAAAGACCTTTCCCAGATCATCAGCATCCTGCTCCAGATCGGCATGTGGGCCACCCCCATCCTCTGGGACATCAACAACCTGCCCGAAAAGTGGCAGAAAATCATAAAACTCAACCCGCTAACCTACATCGTCAGCGGCTACAGGGATGCTGTATATAACCATCGTTGGTTTTTCCAAGATTTCTTTTCCACAGTATACTTTTGGATGTTTACAATCGTGGTGTTTGGTATAGGAACCATTATTTTCAAACGCCTAAAAGTACATTTTGCTGATGTTTTATGATGAGTGAAGATAACATGACAAACACGGAAGATATTGCCATCCAAGTAAAGGATGTCGTTAAAGTTTATAAGCTGTATGATAGCATGCGTGCTCGCGTGAAGGATGCCTTTGGCCTTGGCAAGGGGAGCTTCAAGCTCCACTATGCCTTAAATGGCGTCAGCATGGACATTAAGCGAGGCGAGACCGTCGGCATCAT
>JAFPRF010000041.1 GCA_017400965.1 Lachnospiraceae bacterium | reverse complement strand
TGGATCAGCTGAAGGTTGCCTTTATCCGTACGCTGAAGCTCGATGAAGAGCACACGGTCGATCTCGACAATTCTCACCTGTTCGCTGCCATGGGTAGCGCCATGAACGCAGCCGATGGTTCTAAGGTACATTATACGCTTGAAGAGATGGTTGGTAAGCTTTCCACGGAGATCCACATGGAATTCGAAGTGGAACGCATGGAGCCTCTCTTCGCTTCGAATGAAGAATATCAAAGCTTTCAGGATCGTCATGCAAAGAGTCACGTAAAGACGGGTAAGCTTTCTGAATATCATGGCAATGCCTTCCTTGGCATTGATTCCGGCTCCACGACGACGAAGATTGCACTCGTCGGCGAAGACGGTACTTTGTTATATTCATTTTACAGCAATAACGGCGGTAGCCCTCTGACCACTGCCATCGGTTCCCTGAAGGAGATTTTTGAGCAGCTCCCTTCGGACGTGAAGATCGTTCGCTCCTGCTCCACCGGTTACGGTGAGGCGCTGATGAAGGCTGCTTTCCTTTTGGATGACGGTGAGGTGGAAACCGTTGCCCATTATAATGCCGCTGCATTCTTCAATCCGCAGGTGGATTGTATCCTTGACATCGGCGGTCAGGACATGAAGTGCATCAAGATCAAGAACAAGACTGTTGACAGCGTTCAACTTAACGAGGCTTGCTCTTCCGGTTGTGGTTCCTTCATCGAAACCTTTGCAAAGTCCCTGAATTACAGTGTGCAGGATTTCGCGAAGGCCGCTCTGTTTGCGGAGCATCCCATTGATCTCGGTACCCGTTGTACCGTATTTATGAACTCTAAGGTAAAGCAGGCGCAGAAGGAAGGTGCTTCCGTTGCTGACATTTCTGCCGGTCTTGCTTATTCAGTTATAAAAAATGCATTATTCAAGGTAATCAAAGTTTCCGACGCATCCGAGCTTGGAAGCCAGATCGTTGTGCAAGGCGGTACCTTCTACAATGACGCCGTTCTTCGAAGCTTCGAAAAGATTGCAAACTGTGAAGCTATCCGTCCTGACATCGCTGGTATCATGGGTGCCTTTGGCGCAGCCCTGATCGCCAGAGATCGCTATGAGGAAGGCTATGAAACCACCATGCTCTCCTATGAGCGCATCTGCGACCTTAAATTCGAGACTAGCATGGCGAAGTGTAAGGGTTGTACGAACAACTGCCGTCTGACCATCAATAAGTTCTCCGGCGGCCGTCAGTACATTTCCGGCAACCGTTGTGAGCGCGGTATCGGCGGACAAAAGAACGCCCATAACGTACCGAACCTCTTTGAATATAAGCTCAAGAGACTCTTTGATTATCCTTCCCTCGAGGCTGACAAGGCGCCCAGAGGTACCGTTGGTATTCCCAGAGTCCTCAACATGTACGAGGATTATCCTTTCTGGCATGTCTTCTTTACGAAGCTTGGCTATCAGGTCGTACTGTCTCCTCTCTCAAATCGTAAGATTTATGAGATGGGTATTGAGTCCATCCCCAGCGAGTCGGAGTGCTATCCCGCGAAGCTCGCGCATGGTCACGTAGAATGGCTGATCAGTAAGAACGTGGACTTTATCTTCTATCCTGCGCTGTTCTATGAACGCAATGAGACGCCTGAAGCCAATAATCATTACAACTGCCCGATCGTTACCTCCTATTCGGAGAATATTAAAAATAACGTGGAGAGTATTTCCAGCGGAAAGGTACGTCTGCGCAATCCGTTCATGTCCTTCGCGAGCGTTGATACCATTCTTACCTCGCTGAAAAAGGAATTCACGGAGATTCCTGAAGCGGAGCTTCGCTCTGCCATAGAGGCTGGGTGGGAAGAACTGAATAAGATGCGTGACGACATGCGCGCCAAGGGCGAGGAGGTATTAAATTACCTGCGCGAGACTGGAAAGCGCGGCATTGTTCTTGCCGGCAGACCTTATCACGTGGATCCCGAGATCAACCATGGTATCCCTGAGCTGATCACTTCCTATGGCCTTGCCGTACTGACCGAGGATTCCATCTCCCACATGGGCTGTCCCGACAGACCGCTGATCGTTTCAGACCAGTGGATGTATCACAGCCGTTTGTACGCTGCTGCTACTTACGTAAGAACCGTTGATAACTTGGATTTGATCCAGTTGAATTCCTTTGGATGCGGCCTTGACGCTGTAACGACCGATCAGGTCAACGATATTCTCTCTGGTTCCGATAAGATTTATACCTGCTTAAAGATCGACGAGGTGAATAACCTCGGCGCAGCTAGAATTCGCGTACGTTCGCTCCTTTCTGCGATCCGTGTACGCGAAAAGCTCGGCAAGACTCGCGAGATCCAGCCCACCAATATTCACAAGGTAGTCTTCACCGAGGAAATGAGAAAGAATTATACGATTCTCTGCCCTCAGATGAGTCCCATCCATTTCGACATTTGGGAGAAGGCCTTCCAGGCTATCGGCTATGATTTCAAGGTGCTGAGTAGCACCAGCCGTCATTCCGTTGACATGGGCCTGAAGTACGTAAACAATGACGCTTGCTACCCTTCCCTTTTGGTGGTTGGTCAGCTGATGGAAGCGCTCCTTTCCGGTGAATATGACCTGAATCGTACCGCACTGATCATTACCCAGACGGGCGGCGGTTGCCGTGCGACTAACTATATTGGCTTTATCCGCCGCGCTTTGAAGAAGGCTGGCATGGAGCATATTCCCGTTATCTCCCTAAACATCGGCGGCATCGAGGTAAATCCGGGCTTTCCGATCAACGTAGACCTTTTAACCAGAGCAGCCGTTTCAGCTGCTATCGGAGATATTTTCATGCGCTGCGTCTATCGTATGCGTCCCTATGAGGTGACCCCCGGAAGCGTTGAGGCCGTACATCAGAAATGGCTGAAGGTTGCGCAGGATTACGTGTCCGAAAAGCACGTTAACCTTCTGAAATTCAATAGTCTTTGCCGTAAGATCATTCGCGACTTTGACCAGATTCCGATCAAGGACATCAAGAAGCCTCGCGTTGGTATCGTTGGCGAGATTCTCGTGAAGTTCTCTCCCGCAGGCAACAACCATCTTGTGGAGCTTCTCGAGAGCGAAGGTGCCGAAGCAGTGGTACCCGATCTTATGGACTTTATGCTCTACTGCTTCTACAATCAGATTTACAAGGCCGAAAACCTGGGTACCAGTAAGAAGGCTGCCCGCGTTTCTAAGATCGGTATTTGGGCCATTGAGCACATTATCCGCGGCGCTTCGAACAAGGAATTCAAAAAGAGTAAGCACTTTGTTCCGCCAAATCCGATCCGCAAGACCGTGGAATTTGCAGAGCCCATCGTTTCGATCGGTAACCAGACTGGCGAAGGCTGGTTCCTGACCGGTGAAATGGTGGAACTTATTCATGAAGGCGTGCCCAACATCGTATGTACGCAGCCCTTCGGATGTCTCCCGAACCATGTGGTAGGTAAGGGCGTTATCAAAGCACTGCGCAAGGCATATCCAGAATCTAACGTCGTTGCCATCGACTATGATCCCGGCGCCAGCGAGGTAAATCAGCTCAACCGTATCAAGCTGATGCTCTCCTCCGCGCAAAAAGCATTAAAAGAAAAAGAATCCTAAACAATCAAAAAGTCTCGACCAGTTACTTGGCCGAGACTTTTGTTTTAGAATTCTTTTCCTGCAAGGATTTCTTGATAATCCTTATAATTCTTTTCGAGTAGTGTTGGCGTATCCAGACCATACGGACAACGACTCTTACATTTCCCACAGTGCAGGCACTTTTCGATGAGTTTCATCTTCTCCTGCCAGCTTTCCGATAGCCAATTTTTTGAAGGCGCACGTCGCAGCATCAGACTCATGCGGGCCGCATTGTTGATCTCGATGCCAACGGGACACGGCATGCAATAACCACATCCTCTGCAGAATTCTCCAAGAAGCTCTGCCCTGTCATGCTCGATGATC
>JAFPRF010000284.1 GCA_017400965.1 Lachnospiraceae bacterium | reverse complement strand
GTCGCAGGCGCGAAATACCGCGGCGAGTTCGAGGAAAGACTCAAGGCTGTTCTCGAGGACGTCAAAAAGAGCGACGGACAGATCATTCTGTTCATCGATGAACTGCATACCATTGTTGGTGCCGGTAAAACCGACGGCGCGCTGGATGCAGGCAATATGTTAAAGCCCATGTTGGCAAGAGGTGAGCTGCACTGTATCGGCGCGACCACTTTGGATGAGTACCGCAAATACATTGAAAAGGATGCGGCGCTGGAGCGTCGTTTCCAGCCCGTCATGGTGGACGAGCCCACGGTGGAGGATACCATCTCCATCCTTCGTGGCATCAAGGAACGCTACGAAGTGTATCATGGCGTAAAGATCATGGATAACGCCCTGGTCAGCGCGGCAACGCTTTCCCACAGATACATTACGGACAGATTCTTGCCTGATAAGGCCATTGACCTTGTGGATGAGGCCTGCGCTCTGATCAAGACGGAGCTTGACAGCATGCCTGCGGAGCTTGATGAGGCATCTCGCAAGATCATGCAGATGGAGATCGAGGAGGCAGCCCTGAAGAAGGAGGACGACCGCCTGAGCCAGGAGCGCCTTGAGGAGTTGCAGAAGGAGCTGGCTGAGTTAAAGAGCGACTTCGCTGAGAAAAAGGCACAGTGGGACAATGAAAAGGCCTCCGTGGAGCGTCTGAGCAAGCTCCGTGAGGAGATCGATCAGGTAAGCTCAGAGATCGAGATCGCACAGCGTCAGGGCGACTTGAATAAGACCGCAGAGCTGACCTATGGCAAGCTCCCCGCGCTGAAAAAGCAGCTGCAGCAGGAGGAGGAAAAGGTCGGCAATGGCGAGCTTTCGCTAGTGCATGAGAAGGTTTCCGAGGAGGAGATCTCAAGGATTGTCAGCCGTTGGACTGGCATCCCCGTGGCAAAGCTGACGGAGAGTGAGAGAAATAAGACCCTGCATTTGGACGAAGAGCTCCATAAGAGAGTGGTCGGCCAAGACGAGGGCGTGGAGAAGGTCACCGAGGCCATCATCCGCTCAAAGGCTGGCATCAAGGATCCCAGCAAGCCCATCGGTTCGTTCCTGTTCCTTGGACCTACCGGCGTTGGTAAGACGGAGCTTGCGAAGGCATTGGCGGCGAGCCTGTTTGACGATGAGAACAACATGGTCCGCCTTGACATGAGTGAGTACATGGAGAAGTTCTCCGTATCGAGACTGATCGGAGCGCCTCCCGGATACGTAGGCTACGAGGAGGGCGGCCAGCTGACCGAGGCCGTGCGCAGAAAGCCCTACAGCGTTGTACTTTTCGATGAGATCGAGAAGGCACATCCTGACGTGTTTAACGTGCTGCTGCAGGTGTTAGATGACGGACGCATCACGGATTCCCAGGGCCGTACCGTTGACTTTAAGAATACGATCCTGATCATGACCTCGAACATTGGCGCGCAGTACCTGTTGGACGGCATTGACGCCGAAGGCAACATTCGCCCCGAGGCGGAGAAGGCCGTAATGGAGGACCTGCGAGACCATTTCAGACCGGAGTTCCTAAACCGTCTGGATGAGACGATCCTGTTCAAGCCTTTGACCAAGGATAATATTGGCGGCATCATCGATCTGCTCATGCAGGACGTAAATAAGCGTCTTGAGGAAAAGCAGCTAAAGATTGAGCTGACCGACGAGGCAAAGCAGCTGATCGCGCAGGAGGCCTATGATCCCATTTATGGCGCTAGACCTCTAAAGAGATACTTACAGAAGAACGTGGAGACCCTTGCGGCAAGACTGATCCTGTCCGGAGAGGTGGCGCTTGGAGATACGATCCGCATTATCGAAGACGGCGGAGCGCTCCGCGCGGTGGCGACCGCTCAATCGTAAACAATAAGGTTTTTCTTGATACCCTCTAGCATTTTAACGAAAAAAGTAGTATGCTTATGTTGTATGACCATGTGCATTTTCCATGGGGATGAATCGTAGGCAAGTTACTTAAATCGATGCCGGAGGGTATCATGAAGGGCAAAATTGCAGTATTCATTGGACAAATAAATCAAGAGTATTCGAGCGAGATGACGAGCGCCGTGGCTGAGGCAGCACAGGAGCTTTCTTATCGCTTGGACGTTTTTAGCGAGTTTGGTTCCTATGGGCAAAACTATCTGCATCAGGAAGGGGAGAGAAATATCATTCGTCTCCCTTTTTTGGATGATTACGATGCCGTGATCGTGGCGCCAGATACCTTTGGCGTACCTGACATGGAAAAGCAGCTCGACCTCCTTTTATTTGCGGTGGCGCGCAAGCCGATCATCAGCATTCGCCAGGAGAAGGAATGCTTTTACAACGTACAGATCGATAACCGTGCTGCCATGGCAAAGCTCACGGAGCATTTTGTCAAGGATCATGGATATAAAAGGATTTGCTTTATGAAGGGCCGTGCAGACCTAAAGGATGCGAGAGAACGTCTCGACGGCTACATGGACGTCATGAACCGTTACGGACTGCCCGTTACGGAGCACATGCTCTTCCAGGGCAACTATTGGAGAGACCGCGGCAATCAGGCCGTGGAATGGTTTTTGTCTGGCCCTGAGAAACCCGAGGCGATCATCTGCGCCAACGACTTCATGGCAATCTCCGTGCTGATGGCATTAAAGGAGCGCAATATCCGCGTTCCGGAAGATATAGCGCTTGCTGGCTTTGATGACATTGAGGAAGCAAGGTACCTCGAGCCGGCGATCACCAGCGTACGCATGCCCTGCGCAGAAATGGGTAGGGAATCCATTTATTTGGCGGATAAGCTTCTTCGCGGAGAGAGATCAGACCAATTCGTCAGACTTCCCGCGCACCTAAACCTTCGAAAGAGTTGCGGTTGCGCCATCGAGGAGCAGGGACATTGGGCGGAGAACCTTTACAGGGATCGCACCTACTTAAGTACGACAATCATGCAAAACGGGTTCCTGAACGCCGCATATGAGAACTGCGATACCATGCGTGAGCTGTTCCAGGTTGCATATAATTATTCCAACAATTTCCATTATGACAAGATTTACGTCTGCCTTTGCGAGACCATTGACGAAAACGGTGAGCGTATCATCAACCCGCAATATTACACGGATCAGATGGTGCTACGCTGCATTTTGACAACAGGCGTTGGCATTGAGATCGTAGAGGAGCGGTTCCCGAGAAGGGAGCTTTTGCCAGAAAAGTATCGGAAAGACGGGGATGCTTTCTATTTCTTCCCCATGCATCATAAGAATCGGTGCCTAGGGTACTTAGCCCTTAGCGCAGATCAGATCGGCGGACTGAAGGAGTTCTTCAACTGCTGGAACACGGAGCTTTGCAGCTGCGTGGACAAGGTTCTTCTGTACGAAGAGAATAAGATGCTACAGGAATTCCGCAGACTTTCCACCATCGATGAGCTGACGGGTTTGTATAACCGAAGAAAGATGGAGCAGGAGCTGAGTAAGAAGATCGGTCTCATGAAGTCGGGAGCACTCGACGTCTGCTTTATCAGCATGGACATGGATGGCCTAAAATACGTCAATGATACCTTCGGCCATTTAGAAGGAGACGCTGCGCTAAAGGCCTTTGCCAACGTGATCCGGGAAGCTACGGGAGCGGGAGACGTTTGCTGCCGCGTGGGTGGTGATGAATTCACCATCATGATGTACACCGGCGACACGGAGCAGATTGAAAAAGTCGTGAAAAAGATCAGGGAAGGCATCGATAAGTTTAATCAGACTTCTGGTGCCAAGTTCACTCTGGACGGCAGCGTGGGCTACGCGAGATTTAACAAGAACGAAGAGATCAACAACTGTATCCGCAGGGCTGACGTCAACATGTATGCGGATAAGATGACGAAAAAACGCGGGAGATAAGCGAGTATGGGTAGAGAGGGCCAAAGGGGTAGACGGTGCGAGATCTGTACGGGTTGCGGACTTTGTCCCGGCGTACTGACGATGCGTGCAAACCTCAAAGTCCTTACCGAAAGCAGTCTCTTTGAGAGTGCGAAGAGTCTTGAGAACAAAGACGGTCTTCGCCTGATCGCGGCCGACATTGGTACGACCACCATCGCCATGGAGCTCTACCTAGAAGATGGATCCGTGGAGGATCGCTTTGCCATCGTCAATCCCCAGACGGCGTATGGCGCGGATGTGCTGTCCAGAATCCAGGCGGCGCGCGATCCCGAACTGCAAAAACATATGATGCAAATGGTAAAAAGCGCTTTGGCTCAGGGAGCAGAGCGCTTTTTGAAGTGGAAAAAAGAGGGCGAGCGCTTTGTATGCGTGATCGCGGCAAACACCACCATGAGCTACCTTCTCATGGGCTGGGATCCGGCGGAATTGGGGCAGGCACCCTTTGCGGCTTCGCACCTTGCGGGCGCGCGATTTGATTTGGAGCTTTCTAATGGAGAGCGCATTCCCTGCCTTTTGGTGCCTGGCTTTTCAGCCTTTGTCGGGGGTGACCTCCTCTCCGGCGCGGTAGCCTGTGACATGGCACAGGCGAAAGAGTTAACGCTCCTTGTGGATCTTGGAACGAACGGCGAGATCTTACTTGGCAATCGGGACGGGATTCTCGCTACGGCGACGGCAGCAGGCCCTGCTTTCGAAGGCGGCGTGAACCGTGGCATCTGGGGCGCTGACCTTGTGAAATTCACGGCAAGGCTTTTGGAAGAAGGGATTCTGGATGAGACGGGACTCTTAAAAGAACCCTATTTTACAAAGGGCATTCGCATCGGTAACGTCACCGTGACGAAGGAATCCATCCGAAGCATTCAGCTCGCCAAGGCAGCGATCCAGACGGGCATCCAGGCGCTCCTAAACGAAAAGGGAATTGGTGCCGAGAGCGTGGATCGCGTGATCTTAGCCGGCGGTTTTGGATATTTTCTTAATCCGGCCGACGCCGTTCGGGTCGGTCTTTTACCGGCAGCGCTGGAGGCAAAGGCGATCGCCGGCGGCAATACCGCGCTCCTGGGCGCAAAAAAAATAGGCAGAAGACTGTTAACCTCTGCCTATTGGAAGAACAATTCATTGTGGGCGCCGGAACTTCCGCCTGTGCGGGTGATCAACCTGGCACAGCAGGAAGCCTTCGCGGAAGGCTATCTGGAGGCCATGGCGCTTCGTTCCATCTAACTATCTTAAATCCTTCATGGCGCATCCGTCCATGTCATCAAAGGCCTGATTCTCGCCGACCATACCCCAGATAAAGGTGTACGCCTGCGTGCCGCACCCGCTGTGGATGGACCAGCTCGGAGAGATGATGGCCTGTTCGTTTCTCATGATCACGTGTCTCGTCTCCGTGGGCTCTCCCATGTAATGCATCACCAGAGCATCCTCGGGCATGTCAAAGTAGAGATACACCTCCATGCGTCTGTCATGGGTATGGCAGGGCATCGTATTCCAAACGCTGCCGGGCTCAAGCTTTGTCATGCCCATAACGAGCTGACAGCTCTCTACCTGACCGGGAAGAATGTACTTGCAGATGGTGCGGTGATTGGACTCCTCGAGGGTGCCAAGCTCCACCTTGTTGCAATCCTTGATGATCACGACGCCGTCCTCGGGCGTTCCATTGGGCCTTATGAGAACGGTGGGGTAGGACTTGTGCGCAGGTGCGCTGTTTAAGTAGAATTTCGCGGGCTTAGCGCTATCTACGCTGGCGAAGGAGATTTCCTTGGAGCCGAGGCCAATATACATGCCCTCCTTATAGTCCACCTTGTATTCCTTGCCGTCGATGGTGATGATGCCGGCGCCGCCGATGTTGATGACGCCGAGCTCTCTGCGCTCGCAGAAGTACTGTGCACGAAGCTCATCGCCTGCGGTCAGCGCCAAGGGTCCCTTTACGGGAACGGCGGAGCCGGTGATGATGCGGTCGATGTGAGAATAAACCAGCTTAATGGTATCGGGCTGGAACAGGTCGCCTATGAGGAACTCCTCACGAAGTCTCTGGGTGTCATAGTATTTTACGTCCTTCGGGGACGCTGCAGTTCTAAGTTCCATAATTTCTTCCTTTCTCAAAACAATTCTATACGGTTTTTAAGTCAAATCCAAAGTAATTTACGGCATTGTTATAGCTGATGCCCTTTACGATCTCGCCGAGGATCTCGTAATCTTCAGGGAACTCACCGTTCTCAACCCAGGTGCCAAGCAGGTTGCAAAGGATGCGACGGAAGTAATCATGACGGGTGTAGGAGAGGAAGCTTCTGGAGTCCGTCAGCATGCCGACAAAGCCGGAGAGGTTACCCAGGTTTGCCAGGGAGATCATCTGATCCTGCATGCCAGTCTTGTGATCATTGAACCACCATGCGCGACCCTGCTGGATCTTTGCAACGGCGGTGGAATCCTGGAAGCATCCAAGGATCGTGCCGATGGTTTGGTTGTCGTTGGGATTCAGGCTGTAAAGAATGGTCTTCGGAAGCTCGTCCGTCTCGCTCAGCGCATTCAAGTAATCCGTGATCTCTGCAGCGGGAGCGTAGTTGTTGATGCAGTCAAAGCCAGTGTCAGGTCCGAGCTGCTTAAAGCGGAGCGTATTGTTGTCACGCTTGCAACCGTAGTGCAGCTGCATTACCCAGTTTCTTCTCGCGTATTCGCGGCCCATGAACAGCAGGAACGCGGTCTTGAAGCGAAGCTCCTCCGCGCGGCTGACGGTCTGGCCGTTCAGTCTCTTTGCGAAGATGCCTTCCACTTCCTCAGCGGAAGCGGGAGCGTAGTATACGAACTCGATGCCGTGGTCGGACACGCTGCAGCCTCTGGAGGCGAAGAAGTCCATGCGAAGGGAGAGTGCCTTGCAAAGATTCTCAAAGCTATCGATCGAGACGCCGGAAACCTTCTCGAGCTGTGCGAGATAATCGAGGTAGGTGGCCTTTTCTAAGTTCATGGCCTTGTCGGGACGCCATGCAGGCAGTACCTGCACGTCAAAGGTGGGATCCTCTGCGATCATCTTATGACACTCGAGATCGTCCACGGGATCGTCCGTCGTACAGATCAGGGTAACGCCGGAGCTCTTAATGATGTTGCGAACGCTCATGGAAGGCTCTGCAAGCTTCTTATTACAAAGCTCCCAAACCTCCTCGGCGGTGTTCTTATTCAGAACGCCCTGATAGCCAAAGTATTTGCGAAGCTCTAAGTGGCTCCAGTGGAAGAGGGGATTGCCGATGGCCTTTCCAAGGCACTCTGCCCACTTTAAGAATTTCTCCTTATCGGAAGCGTCGCCGGTGATGAAACGCTCATCTACGCCGCAGGAACGCATGAAGCGCCACTTGTAATGGTCGCCGCCGAGCCATACCTGCGTAATGTTGTCAAACTGACGGTCCTCCCAGATTTCCTTTTGATTGATGTGGCAGTGGTAGTCCAGGATGGGCATGTTCGCTGCGTAATCAAAGTAGAGCTTTTTTGCAACTTCGTTCGACAGGATGAAATCCTTGTCCATAAATGCTTTCATGATTCTTCCTCCTACTTGTATGTTAAGGTGTGGTATCGCGCTTGATCAGTTTTCCGGAGAATACGGACTCAGCCGGCATCTCAGAGCCGGAGAGAACGCCAAGGAGCGTCTGTACCAGCTGGTGGGTCAGGTTCTCCAAACGGTTGTCCACGCTGGTGAGCTCCGGGAAGCAGCAGGCAGTCAGCATGGAATTGTTATAGCCGATCACGGCCAGGTCATTCGGAATGTTGAGGCCATTCTTCTGCGCATACTTGATGGCGCCAACGGCGAGGGGATCGTCCGAAGCGATCACGCCGTGGAAGGTGATGCCGCTGTCTGCGATGCCCTGGATGAAGGCTGCGATGGAATTCACCTCGTCGGTCCGACCGTCGTAGTAATGCACGTAAGGCGCATAGTCAGCGAGCTTGTAGCTCTTCATGGCCGCCTTGTAACCGCTCAGCTTTTTCGTACCGCTGTAGGAATTGGAATCGTAGAGATAGAGGATGTCATCAATCCCGGCGCGGATGAGGCTCGACGTCGCCTCGAACATGGAGGCGTAGTCGTTGCAGAGCGTGCAATACACATTGGGACAATTATAGGAAGCGTTCAGCAGCATGACGGGCACCTGCTTTGCCGCTTCACGAATGTATTCGTTTTCTTCTTCATTATTGGAAACGTAATGTGATCCCACAAGGATCAGACTGTCGACCTTCTTCGAAAGGATCAGGCGGATGTAGCTCTGGCGGTCCGCAAGATCATAACCGGTACAGCAAAGAAGCGATTCATAGCCGTTTGCATGGAGCTCCTGCTCCAAATAGTAGACGGCCTTTGCGAGAAAAAGGTCCGAGGAATCAGCGCAAAGGATGCCGACGGTGCGCAGGGAGTGAAGCCCCATGCCGCGGGCAAAGGCGTTTGGCGTGTAATCATACTTTTCGATCACGCTCATGACCTTTTCCCTGGTCGATGCCTTTACGTTTTCGCTTCCGTTTAATACGCGGGAGACGGTGGCGATGGATACGCCGGCTTTTTTGGAAATGTCATATATGGTCAGTGCCATGGTTTTGGGTACTCCTCTGTGACATTTTTTACATTTT
>JAFPRF010000004.1 GCA_017400965.1 Lachnospiraceae bacterium | reverse complement strand
TCTATTACGTGTTCGGCGCGAACGCGCAGGGTGAAAAGGAATATCGCTTTTTCTTTCAGCCCTATGACGACGGGAACGTTGGGTCATACTGTAATGTAAAGGACGGGTACGTAAGAGACTTTGCGGCGAAGGGTGAGAACGGACTGGCCGTGCTGTGCATTGGAGATGCGGCGACGATCCTGGAATATGCCTCCATGGGGAGCACGCCTCGGGAGATCCCCTTGGATAATGCGTTTAACGAGATGGAAAGCTTCCCGAAGCTCCTTGCAAGGCAGGACGGCGGATACGTGATCGCCGTGGGCGACAAGGCGAGCTTCCTGGATGAGAAGGGAAGCGTTACGGGCGAGACAAAGCTTCACGGCACCGTTTATTCTTTGACGTCAGCTAAGGACGGCGAAGTATATGCGGTGACGGAAAGCGATGCAAGCGGCAAGGTTTGCCGCGGCCTGGAGAAGCTTACCGAAGGGAAGTCGGAATCTGAAGTGGTACGCGACCCCGCGGAGGGCGTCTTTGGGATATTCCCGTTCGAGAATGGCTTTGTATCGCTATATTCAAGTTACATGGCTTACTTTGAAGCCGGAAAGGCGCAGGAGGAAAACCTCGTGGATTTTGAAAGACAGGGCATCCTGTCCTCGCAGATCCAGGCGGTATTTGGAAACAAAAAAGAGATCAAGCTGGTGTCCGTGGATCAGGCAAGTACGGACTTAAGGGCCCTGACCTTTACGCTAACGCTGAGGGAGGACGCAGCCGAAGCGCAGACGACGGAGAAGGCAAAAGACGAGCCGGAAAAGTATGCGCCGGACGGCAGGCGGATCGTACGCGTCGCGATCCCTGAAGCCTGTCAGTTTCAGGTGGAGTTCCACGCAAAGAAGTACAATCAGGAGAGCGACAAATCCCTCGTTCAGGTGGAGCGATTTAAGGGGAGCCTTGAGGACTATCTCGGGAAGGGCAACCGCCCCGACGTCATCATGTTCTCGGACCACACGGAGATTGCGGCTTACGTGCAAAAGGGCGTTTTGGTTAACCTTCTTCCCATGTTTGAAGCGTGGGAGCCGGAGGAACTGGAGGGGATGATCCCCAAGGCGCAGGAACTTCTTGGAATCGGCGAGGAGAACGCCATGTATGCCATGTCGGCGAGGTTTCGAATGCTCCTTCGCGTATCTAACGGTGCTGAAAAAGAAGAGAATGGAACTTGCGATGCCATCAGCTACCTTTGTTGGTATGATGACTTTATGGAACAAGGAGAATTCGTCGGACTTGGGACAGTAGAGAATATTCTTTATGCAAACATTCCATTTTATTATGATGAATCAAGTGCACAAGCTTCTTTTTCTTCGGAAACATTCAAGGAACTGATGAAAGCTTACAAGGGTTTACGAGAAAAGCATCAAGGGAATGTCTCCGCATCTGGCAGGCTTTTCTTTGAACGCGAGATTGCAAAAGGCCCTTGGTGGAGGGCAACCTATCGAATTGAGGCTTTAACTGAGCCCAACATATCCGTGGAAGGCTTGCCTGGACCCGCGGGAGAGGACTGTGTATATATAAGATTGGACGATCCGCTGTCCATTCTGCGAACATCGGATTGTCAACAAGAGGCTTTCGACTTTATCGCATATTACACATCTCTCCGTGAACCCTTAATCAAGGGGTATTCGGAAAAAGATTATGGAAAAGGCGGAACCACCATGGCGATGTTCTCTGTTTGGGAAAAATACCTTAGGGAAGAAATATATGAAACAGATGAACCATATGTATGCATAGGAAAGGATAAGGTGTTTTATCCCTACTACTACACGGATGAACAAATTGGACATCTAAAACAGCTCATAACAAAAGCCGTTCCTGTGACGAAGGCACAGGGAGAAATTTACGAGATGCTTCTCGAGGAGATGGAGGCATACTGGCAAGAAGACAAAAGTCTAGAAGCGGCTTGCGAGACCTTGCAAAGCAGAGTTGAGTTGTATCTAAAGGAGCAAAAGAAATAAAGCAGATAGTCTGACCGCTTAACCCGTAAAAAGTGCAACCTGTCTTCGGATGGGTTGCTTTTTTGCGGGCTTTTTTGTAAGGTAGAAGTATCAAATGTGGGGAGACGATCGGGAACATGAAGATTCGGATCGAGAGGATTGCAGAAGGGGAAGAGGAAGTGGTTCTTCGGTACCGGGAGAAGACGCGGGAGATCGAAGAGCTGCTGGCCTATTTGAATAAGCGAAGTCGCGCGCTCCTTTGTAAGAAGGACGGGGAGGACGTGTTGGTGCGGCCAGGCGACGTGATCTATTTGGAGAGCGTGGACGGGACGACCTATGCCTATACGGAGGCGGACGTGCTTCAGGCGGGGATCTCGCTGGCGGGCGCGGAAGCGGAGTATGCGGGAGAAGGTTTCTTTCGCTGCAGTAAGTCCATGGTGATCAACGTTTACCATATCGAGAGGCTGCGAAGCGAGGCGGGGAACCGCATTGACGCGCAGATGACGGGTGGGGAGCACGTGATCATATCCAGGCGCTACGCGAAAGCACTTCGCAGGCTGCTGGCGGGAAAGGAGTGAGAAGATGAAACGGTTTCGAAAGCTTTTGCTCGCAGAGGTGGGCATTGAATTTAAGGCATGTTTGTATTTCTTTGCGATCTTATTTTTCTATTGTGTGTACAAGATGACGCAGGGGATTTTTCAGGCGGACATGCTTGTCATGGCGGAGATGATCCTGACAACCTACGTGATGGGGTACGTACAGGTGTTCCTCTTAAAGAATTTTGAGGAGTCGGATCACTTGGGAGCCTTTGAATTACTGGCTTCCCTCGGATGCTCATTAGTCTACGCGGGGCTGGCATTTCTGCTTTCCTGGTTTGACAGGCAGTGGCTCCCAGAGGTGCTATTCTTTGGCTACGTGCTCCTCTGCTTTATCTCCCTTCGCCTGATCTATTACATCCGCAGGCACTGGGATACGGCGGAGCTCAATGAGGAGCTGGAGACCTTTAAGAAGGCCAGAAAGAGGGAGGAATAGGATGGGAAAGAACGCGATCGAGATAAAGAATCTGACGAAGAATTACGGAAAAAACAGGGGTGTGACGAACCTCTCCATGACGGTGGAGGAGGGTGACGTCTATGGGTTTCTCGGGCCGAACGGTGCCGGAAAATCTACGACGATCCGCTCGATGCTGGGGCTGGCGCGGTATCAGGAGGGCGAGATAAAACTCCTTGGAATGGACGCGGGAAGTCAGCAGGTGGAGATCCTGCGTCAGGTTGGTTACATGCCTTCAGAGGCTTGGTTTTACACCGACATGAAGGTGAAGGACGCCATTAAGTACGCGGCTGACATGCGCGGGCTTGACTGTAAGAAGGAGGCCGAGATGCTCTGCGAGCGCCTGCAGCTTGACGTGAATAAAAAGGTGGAGGAGCTCTCCTTGGGAAATCGAAAGAAGGTGAGCATTGTCTGCGCGATGCAGCACAAGCCCAAACTCTTTGTCTTTGACGAGCCCACCAGCGGCCTCGATCCCCTGATGCAGGCAGAGTTCTTCCGTCTGGTCATGGAGTACAACGCCAAGGGGACGACCTGCTTTTTGTCCTCCCACGTGCTTTCCGAGGTCAAGAAGTATTGTAAGCACGCCGCCATCATCCGCGAGGGGAAGCTGATCAAGGCGGATACGGTGGAGAACTTAACGAAGACCAGCGCAAAGCACATCCGCATGACGAAGGACGGGAAGGAAGAGGACTTCATCTACCGCGGCAACATAGGCGAGTTCCTTAAGGGCCTCACCGGGCATGACATATCGGACATTTTGATCGAAGAGCCGGAGCTGGAGGACGTGTTCATGCACTTCTACGAAGAGGAGAAAGGGGTTTAGGATGGTACTGTATAAACAAGAACTGAAATCAAATCTCAAAGGGTTCCTCATCTGGTTTGGCGTGATCGTTGGAATGTGCTTTGGCTGCATTTTGATGTATTCCAGCGTGGAGAGTTCCCTTTCAGACATGGGTGATCTGTTCGCAAAGATGGGCATGATGTCGAAGGCCTTTGGCATGGACAGGCTCAGCGTTGCTACCATGGGCGGGTATTTCGCGACTGAAATAGCAATGCTTCATGCCCTTGGCGGCGGCATGTTCGCGGCGATCCTTGGCAGTAACCTTCTGAGCAAGGAGGAGTTCGGGCACACGATCGAGTACTTGGGCGTTCTGCCGCTGAGCAGATTTTCGATGCTGGTGCAAAAGTACCTGAGCATGGTCAGCATGCTGGTCTGTTTTCAAGTGTTCGGAATGCTTTGTTACCTCGGCGGCTTCGCCATCATGGGAGAGGAGCTCTCCTCGAAGCACCTTCTCACCTTAGGCGGGACGCAGCTTCTCATGATGCTGGAGATCGGGAGCATTTGCTTTTGCATCTCGGCTTTTTCGAAAAAGAACCGCATGGGCGCGGGCCTCGGCGTGGCGATGATCTTCTTTGCCATGGACATCCTTTGCCGCGTGATCCCGGCGATCGAGGACCTCAAGTACGTAACGCCCTTTTATTACTGTAATGCGACGGACATTTTCACCGACGTAAAGCTCTCCGCGGTGAGCATGGTGATCGCGGCTTGCCTGATCGTCATATCTGCCAGCACAGCCGTGATGCACTACCAGAAAAAGGACCTTCAGTAACCCAAGTTAAGCATCTTTTGACCCCGCCCGGAAAAGGCGGGGTCATTGACTATTAGGCGAAAAAATGGTACAGTATTCGCAAAGCTTCACTTGACGAAGGGTACGTTATGGAATTTGGCAGCGTTGTATTTTTGCTTCGGTTTTTGCCGATGTTTTTCATATTGTACTATCTGGTTCCCGGGAGGGCGAGAAGCGTCGTCCTTTTGTTAGGGAGCCTTTGTTTTTATGCCTGGGGAGAGCCCATCTGTCTGCTTCCCATGGCGTTTAGCGTGATCTCGGACTTTATTCATGCGCGTCAGATCGAAAAGCACCGCGGGAAGGGGACGGCAAAGATCCTTTTGGCAAGTGCCATTTTTTTGGATCTGAGCCTTTTATTTTTCTTTGGTTATGCGGACTTCTTTATCGAGACGGCGAACATCCTGTTTCACGTGGGTTGGCCGAAGTTCGGCTACCCGCTTCCGGTGGGCATCACGGTGTACACCCTCCAGACCATGTCCTACGTGATCGACGTCTACCGCGGTAAGATCCCGGCAGGGCGAAATCTTCTGGAATACGCGACTTACGTGACCATGTTCCCGCAGCTGAAGGTCGGCCCGGTCGTTCGCTTTCAGGACCTGCAACCGAACCTTAAAAGCGGTAAGGTTTCCCTGCATCAGGTGAGTACGGGCGCGAAGCGGATCTGCGTGGGCCTGGCAAAGAAGGTTTTGATCGCGGATACTTGCGGTCAGCTTTGGAACATGGTAATGGAGAATCCCATGCAGAACATCAGCGTCGCGACGGCGTGGCTTGGCATTGTGGCCTTCGCGTTTCGCATTTACTTTAGCTTTGCCGGCTATGCGGACATTGCCATCGGACTGGGAAGCTGTCTTGGATATACGTTGCCGGAGAGCTTTGACCACCCCTACGCGGCAACGAGCGTCACGGATTTCCTTTATCGCTGGAACGTTACCATCGGGAAGTGGATGAAGGAGTATTTTTACGATGCCGTAACCCGCGGGAAAAAGGGGGCGCTTGGCAGGATCTTTTGGGTCATGATCACCTGGGGACTGATCGGTTTTTGGTACGGTCCCGATTGGACCTTTGTGCTTTGGGGACTTTGGATGGCCCTGTTTTTTATTTTGGAAAAACTCTTTCTTGGAAAGCTTTTGGAGCATCTGCCAAGGCTCATCGGCTGGGCGTATGCGATGCTGGTGGTTGCCTTTGGGTGGCTACTCTTTGCGCTGGATGACGTCTCAGACGCCTGGACCTATCTGCAGTCTGCGCTTTGCCTTTCAAAGAACGCGATCTATGACAACCAGTTCCTCTTTTTGTTTTTTGAGTTCCTTCCTGTGTTGGTGCTTGGCGCATTCTTTGCGCTGCCCGTCGCAAGGAGCTTTATGGACCAGCTCGAGAAGGGGAAAAACGGTCCGAGCATTGCACTGCGAAGACTGGTGGAGAAGATTTATCCCGCCGTATTTTTACTATTGTCTCTCGTCTATCTGATCGGCAGAAAGTGGTAGAAAACGGCTTTGACTACTGGGGAAAGGAGGCATGGACATGAGCGAAAAACAAAATGATTTTCTAACGATCAGCATCATCGCCGTGATCGTTTTGGCGTTTGCCGTTTTGGATTTTCTGTACCAGATGGGCCTGATCTATCAGGACCCGTCCGTAACGCTTGACCCGCAGCCTGCCTTTTCCGCAAGGAGCTTTTTGACGGGGACCTACCTAGAAGACTACGGGAACTACGCGGATTCGCATTTTTACAACAAGAATAAATGGGCCGGGCTCGTTCGCGAGACGGAGCTTTTGCTTGGAAAGAAAGAGTTCCAAGGGGTCCTCCTTGGAAAGCAAAAGACCTATTTTGAAAAGCACCTGGCGCAGGACGTAAGCGCCGCACAGGTGACGGAGAGCTTAGAATTCCTAGAAACGTTGACGACGCAGTATGGCGCGAAGGTAATGCTTTTGCCGACGGCGGATGAAATCTGGCGCGACCGCTTGCCGCTCTATCTCGACTCCATGAACCAGAAGGCTTATCTGGACCAGGTACGCGAGGCGGTGGGCGACGAGGCGTATATTGACATGTACAGCGTACTCTGGGCGCATCGCGCGGAGGAGGTTTACCACCGCACGGACCCGCACTGGACAAGCCTTGGGGCGTACTATGGGTATCAGACCTGGTGGAAGCAGTCAGGGAAGCTTTTGCCCTATTATTACGATCTGTCGCATATGTCCGTGATCGCATCCTACTTTAAGGGAACGCTGGTGAGAACGGCGGACATGGAGGATGCCGGGGAAGAGCTGACTGTTTTTGAAGAGACCCAGGGGAAGCTCGTCGACGTGTCGTATGACGGACGCGTTTCCGTGCAGGGCTATTACAGACCGGAGTATTTAGATTCCGATAACCCTTACGGCTATGTACTAGGGGACGGATTTGGATATGCAAAGATCGATACGGGACTTGAGCGTAAGGACTCCCTCGTGGTGATCGGGGATTCGTATGCGAACGCCATGATCCCGCTGCTCGCGCCCCACTATCAGACGATCTATTTCGTCAACCCGGGCAATTATCACGGGGATCTATGGAGCCTGCTCACGCAGCAGAATAAGAGCGAGGTTTTGGTGCTGGGAAGCATTCCGGCGCTGCTTAATTGGTTTGGACAGAAGGAGTAATGAGTGAAGGCAGTAGTTTTTGACATGGACGGCGTCCTTTTCGACACGGAGAAGGTTTGCATGAACGCCTGGGTGAACGTGGCGGAGCGCCTTGGCATGCAGGGAATGCGGCAGGTATTCCCGCTTTGCATTGGCCGAAACAACGCGGATGATGAGAAGATCATCAAGGAGCATTACGGCGTGGACTTTGATTATCAAGGCTTCCGCGCACAGGCCTCCAAGGAGTTCTGGGACATTATTGCGGCCAAGGGACTACCTGAGAAAAAGGGCGTGCATGAGCTTTTGGAGTACTTAAAAAACGATGGCTGGAAGATCGGACTTGCCTCTTCAACGAAGCGCGCATCGATCCAAAGTCTTTTGGAAAACGCTGGGATCGCGCAGTATTTTTCCTATGTCATCGGCGGCGAAGAGATCGTGCATTCCAAGCCGGAACCGGAGATTTACTTAAAGGCCTGTGAAGGTCTGGGCGTTGATCCGAAGGAAACTTACGCGATCGAAGATTCGCACAACGGGATCCGCTCAGCATACAGCGCAGGGATGCGACCCATCATGGTGCCGGATCTTTTGCCCGTCACGGCAGAAATGATTGAGAAGACGACGGTGATTCTGTGGGATCTTTTGGAAGTCCTAGAGTGGCTGAAGGCCAGAGAGAGGTAAAAAATTGGCAAATTTGGGAATACCGCGGAACACCATCGAGGTTCTGCAAAAATATAATTTCAATTTTCAAAAAAAGTTTGGACAAAACTTCCTGATCGACACCTCCGTGCTCGAGCGGATCATTTCCGCCGCACAGATCACGAAGGAGGACATGGTCTTAGAGATCGGGCCTGGCATCGGTACGATGACCCAGTACCTCGCGGAGGCAGCGGGGAGCGTTGTCGCCGTGGAGATCGATAAGAACCTAATCCCGATCCTGGAGGAGACGCTGTCAGCATATACAAACGTCACGGTGATCAATGAGGACGTGCTTAAGCTGGATCTTCGACAGCTGGCAGAGGAGAAAAATGGCGGCAAGCCCATTAAGGTCGTGGCGAATCTCCCCTATTACATCACGACGCCGATCATCATGAACCTCTTCGAGAGCGGCGTACCCCTAAACAGCATTACGATCATGGTGCAAAAAGAGGTGGCGGAGCGCATGCAGGTGGGCCCCGGTACCAAGGATTACGGCGCGCTTTCGCTGGCCGTGCAATACTATGCGAAGCCTGAGATCGTGGCAAACGTGCCGCCGAACTGTTTTATTCCGCGCCCGAGCGTGGGCAGCGCGGTGATCCGGCTGACCCGTCATGAAAAGCCGCCCGTGGAGGTAAAGGACGCGCAGTACATGTTCTCACTGATCCGTGCTTCCTTTAATCAGCGCAGAAAGACGCTGGCCAACGGACTTTCCAATGCGCCAGAGCTTGGCCTTTCCCGCGATCGCGTTACGGAGGTTCTTGAAAACATGGGCCTTTCGGCGACCATTCGCGGCGAGGCGCTGACGCTGGAGCAGTTCGCGGAGCTTTCCAATCGTCTGCTCACAAAATAGGACGGTTTCTTACACATTTTTTGTCTTTCGTTTTGACATGCATGCCCTACTATGATACACTTATAATAACTATGAGAAGAAATACCCTAAGGGGGCTAAAACCGTGGATAAATATGAATATAAGCATCTTGTGGAACAGATTCAAAGCCTGATCGATCAAGGAGATTACGCACAGGCAGTGATCATCGCGGATCGCATCGACTGGAGAAGGGTTCGCAGCGTAACGACCCTGGGAACCATCAGCGATCTTTATAAGATCAACGGGCGCTTCGAGGACGCCCGTGACATTTTGCTCCTCGCTTACGACAGAAAGCCTGAGAGCCGACAGATCTGTTATTCTTTATGCGAACTTTACATTAAGACGGGAGACCCGGTGAACGCAGCCGAATTCTACAAGGAATTCGAAAAGCTCGCACCCAAGGATCCCGGTCGTTATGTTTTAAAATATAAGCTTTATAACGCTTATGACGTTAGTCTTGACGAGAAGATCGAGGTACTCGAAAAACTCAAGGAAGAAGAGTATCAGGAAAAGTGGATGTATGAGCTGGCCAGCCTGTATCACAAGCGCGGACTGGGTTCTAAGTGCGTGGAGGTCTGCGATGAGCTGATCCTTTGGTTTGGCACTGGTAAGTACGTCAACATGGCCATGGAGCTGAAGATGCTTCATGAGCCTTTAACGCCGACGCAGCAGGAAAAATATGATCATCGCTTTGACCAAAATCCCGCGTCGGTGCAAAGACATGCCCGTCCCCGCCCTGCGCAGCCTCAGCAGGTACCGCAAAGACCGCAGCCTGTTACGCAGCAGACGACGCCCATGGAGGGCGTATCTGGCGATACCGCCATTTGGGATGCGTCGCAGGTGGCACATGAGACCGCGGAGAACATGGGCGAGACCCGCGTGTTTAACGTGGACGAGGTGAGAAAACAGTTACAGAATCCGGTGCATGGCGACGATCTGGACATTCAGGTCAAGACTGTTGACGTCAGCCAGTACAATACCATGAATCTGCAGGCAGAGCTCGCCGAGGGGCTGAAGGAGATCCTAGGCACTGAGGAGCAGCCTGCGACGCCGCAGGAGCCCGCGCAAGAGGAAAAGGGACTCGATCCCATTACGCGCGCGATCGTATCGCCGATGCTGGATGCGGATTCCGGTCCTTTGGATATGCCCGTGATGGAGGGCCTGGAGGAAGAATTCGCGCAGGAGGATGTAGCGAAGGAACCCGTGGCAGAGCCCGCAAAGGAGCCGGAGGCAAAGCAGGTGACCATCAACTGGTCTGCCGGTTCCGGAGAGCCTTATCTGGATGAGAACGGCTATTTCCATGAGGCAAATGAGGCGCCCGCGCCGAAGCAGGAGTCTACGCCTTCGAAGCTGGAGACGGAAGCGCTAACGGCGCAGCCCCCCGAGCCGATCGCAAAGGTGCTCACTCAGGAGTCGGATGGGCAGCTTCGATTTGTCGTGCCTGAGAGTAAGAAGCTGGAGAAGCAGATCACGGGACAGCTGAGCATTGCGGACATCCGCGCTGAGTGGGAGCGCTGGAAGCAGGAGAGCCAGGCAAAGCAGGAAGAAGAGACCAGACAGCAGGTGCTTCGTCAAACCGGCCGTATGTTTACGGAGTTTGAGGAAGCCATGCGTGACAATATCTTAAAGCAGATGGAGGCGACCGTTGATCCCGCGTCATTTGTGACCGATGACGAGCCTTGGGAGGAGACGATCACGGAGCCTGAGGAGACGAAGGCAGAGGAAGCAAAGCCCGCCGAGCCCGTGGCAGAGCCTGCTGCCAAGGAGCCTGAAAAGACTTCAGAAGAGAAGCCTGTTGAAGAGAAGCCCGCTGAGGAGCCCGTCGAAGAAACGCCCGCTGAGGAAGAGAAGGCAGAAGAACCTGCGGAATCCGCAGAGGAAAAGACCGAGGAACCTTCCGAGGAGGAAGCAAAGGCTGAGGATGCAGCTGATGCAGAACCCGAAAAGACGGAGGAAGCTACAAAAGCAGCCGAAGAGGCTACCGAAGAAGTCGTTGAGGAGAAGCCCGTCGAGGAGGAAAAGGCCGCTGAGGAAGCTGCCAAGGAGCCTTCGGGTCTTGAGATGCGCTGGAGCTTCTTTGAGCATAAGGAGAGCGATAAGGCGGAAGAGTCGCAGATCGCGGTAGATTTCGATGACATAGAGCTTGGCGATGATTGGGGCGTGGAGTCGGATGATTTCCAGACCACCGAGAAGACCGCAGAAGCTGAGACGAAAGAAGACGAAAACGAGGAAGGCTACGAAGAAGACCTCGAGGAGAATTACGAAGAGACTGCCGCCGAGGACGAGGAAGAGCCTGCTGAGGAGAACGAGGAAGAGCCTGCCGAGGAGAAGCCCGTCATGTCGGCGTTCGCAGCCGCAAGAATGGCAGCGAACCTCTCTATGGATGATTCCATTGGCGAGGATGATTTCTCTTGGAGCGACGAGACCTTTGAGGAAGCGGAGATCGAGACCAAGGAGCAGGGCGAGGAGGAAGCACCTTCCGATGACGCCATCAGCTTTGACAACCTGCCCAAGGAGGAAGAACACGCAGAGGGTGCTGACGCAGATGATGAAGAGCCTGCACTTCCGAAGGCAAGAGAGCTGACCAAGGAAGAGGAGGAGATGTACGATTCCCTTCTGCAGTCCGATTCCGACAGAGAGCAGCTTGCGAGAGCCATCGACAGCATCAGCATGGCTGCCTTCACCGGAAACCTTGTGATCACCGGCGAGCCCGGCATGAATACGCTGGAGCTGGCAAAGAAGGTCATCTACGAGGTGAAGCAGAGCGACAGCAACTTCTCCGGCAAGGTGGCAAAGATCCCTGGCAAGGCCATGAACAATAAGGACGTTGTAAAGCTCCTTGACGACTTAAAGAACGGTGCCCTCATCATCGAGAAGGTATCCGACATGGAGGATAAACCCATCGCAGAGCTTCAGAAAAACCTCCAGAGAGAGAACTTTGGCATCATCGTGGCACTGCTTGATACCAAGAAGGCCATCAATAAGTTCTTCAAGGCACATGAAGGGCTCCGTCCCATGTTCAACGCCCGCGTTGACATGCAGCCGCTGAGTAATGACGCGCTTGCGAATTTCGCGCGCGAATACGCAAGGGAGCAGGAATTCTCCATCGATAATCTGGGAATGCTTGCACTGCATACGAGAATTGACGAGCTTCAGACGGCCGATCACGCCGTGACGACAACGGACGTCAAAGAGATCATGGACGACGCCATTAAGAGCGCTTCCAGAAAGACCATCGGTCACTTCTTTGACATCATTCTGGGACGACGCTACGACGAGGAAGACATGATCGTGATCACCGAAAAAGACTTTGAATAAGGGAGACTGTAACATGGCAGATTCTTTGGAAAAGGTTTTTATTTCGAAAACGGACCAGTATCTGTTTGGCCAAGGCACGCATTATGAGATCTATAAAAAGCTGGGAGCACACCTCTCGGAAGAAAAGGGCAAAAAGGGCACTTTCTTCGCCGTTTGGGCACCGAATGCCGAGACGGTTCACGTGATCGGCTCCTTTAATGATTGGAATGAGACCTCTCACGAGATGACGAAGATCGGCGATGGCGGCATCTGGACGATCTTTATCCCCGGCGTGGAAGAGGGGACGATCTATAAGTATCTGATCACCGCGAAGGATGGCAAGAAGCTGTACAAGGCCGATCCCTACGCGAATTTCGCACAAAAGCGTCCCGAGACCGCATCCATCGTCACGGACCTTTCCGGCTTTGCCTGGAAGGATCAAAAGTGGATGGAAAAGCGCGACGGCGAGGATTATACGAAGCGTCCCATGGCAATCTATGAGTGCCACGTGGGCTCCTTTATGAAGCATCCGGACGGCACGGAGGACGGGTTCTACAACTACCGTGAGTTCGCAACGCGCCTCGTGGAATATCTGAAGGAAATGAAATACACGCACGTGGAGCTGATGGGCATTGCAGAGCATCCCTTCGATGGCTCCTGGGGCTATCAGGTGACGGGCTATTATGCTCCGACCTCCCGCTACGGAACGCCCAAGGACTTCATGTACCTGGTGAATGAGCTCCATAAGATCGGCGTCGGCGTCATCCTTGACTGGGTGCCCGCGCACTTCGCAACGGATGCCCATGGCCTCGGCAACTTTGACGGGAGCTGCATCTACGAGCATCCCGATCCCCGTCGCGGCGAGCATCCCGACTGGGGCACGAAGATCTTTAACTATGCGAAGCCGGAGGTCAAGAACTTCCTGATCGCGAACGTACTGTTCTGGCTGCGTGAGTTCCACGTAGACGGCATCCGCGTGGACGCCGTGGCCTCCATGCTCTACCTCGATTACGGTAAGAAGGACGGCCAGTGGCTACCCAATGAATACGGCGGAAACGAAAACCTCGACGCGATTGAATTCTTCCGCCACATGAATTCCGTGGTGCGCGGCACCTATCCCGGATTCCTGACCATCGCGGAGGAATCCACCGCATGGCCGAAGGTTACCGGCGACATCGGTACGGACAGCTTAGGCTTCTCGCTTAAGTGGAACATGGGGTGGATGCATGATTTCTGCGAATACATGAAGCTCGATCCCTTGTATCGCAAGGGCAATCACTATGCGCTCACCTTCGCCATGACCTATAACAGCAGTGAGAAGTACATTCTGCCCCTGTCGCATGATGAGGTGGTACACCTCAAGTGTTCCATGGTCAATAAGATGCCGGGCTACGCCATCGATAAGTACGCAAACCTGCGCACAGGCTACACCTACATGTTTGGACACTGCGGCAAGAAGCTCCTGTTCATGGGCCAGGATTTCGGCCAGGAGAGAGAGTGGAGCGAGGCCAGGGAGCTAGATTGGTACCTGCTCGGCGAGAAGAGCAACGCAGGTCTGAAGGACTACGTCAAAGAGCTTCTCAAGATGTATCGCAAGTATCCCGCGCTGTATGAGTTCGACAACAGCTGGGAGGGCTTTGAGTGGATGAATGCGGACGACAAGGATAACAGCGTCTACTCCTTCGTCAGAAAGTCCTCCACGGGAAGAAACAGCCTCCTCTTTGTGCTGAACATGACGCCCATGAAGCGCGAGGGATATCTGGTACCCGTGCCTGCAAAGAAAAAGTATAAGCTCCTGTTAAACAGCGACGAGGAGCGGTTCGGCGGCTTCGGCAACGTTGTGCCCGCGGAGATCACGGCACAGGCAACGCCCTGCCACTTTAAGGACCAGTCCATTTCCGTGGATCTGCCGCCTTATGCAGCGTTGGTGTTTGTCTTTTGACAAGTAAAAAATCCAAGAAAATCAAGGGCCGACGGGGCATTTGCCTCGTCGGCCTTTTTGACTTTACGTGGAGAATTCACAAACTTTGAGAAATTGTGATTTACCTATTGCAATTTGTTTTCATGCCATTTATAATCCGTCTTACAAACATTCTTGATCTGACCATTCGAAGTTCAAAGAACCGATCGGTTCAAATTTTTCCTGGCGAAATGGAGTAATGCCTATGATGGGAGAAGTGTTTTTTGTGTTGTCTTTTTGCGCCCTTTTATGCGTGGCATGCATTTTTGACTACGGGTTTATGAAAATTCCAAACTGGCTGATCTTAGTCCTTTTGGCGCTGGGACTGGCCCATGCCCTATGGGGCGGCGCGGTGGCGGATGCGCTTTCGTTTTTCCTTCGCGGCGGCGCAGTGCTCCTTGCCCTGTATCCTCTGTTTCGCATCGGTACCATGGGAGGCGGCGACGTCAAGCTCTTTGCGGTGCTTGGCGCTGCCCTTCCCAAAGGTAAAATTCTTTCTTTTCTCTTCTTCTCGCTGCTTTTCGCAGCAATCTTTTCCCTGTTTCGGTTCCTTCGAAGGTCAGATCTCAAGGAGCGCTTTTCGTATTTGTGTGCATACGTGAAGGGCGTTGCAAGAAGCGGCGAGTGGACGCTGTATTTTCATGATCTGGAGGAAAAACGCAGGGCCGGGATCTGCATGGCGGGGCCGATCTTACTAAGCGTTTTGCTCTATTTTGGAGGGTTTTATTAACTTATGAATCAGGTAGAAACACAGGCAATCTTGGCACTTTGCGATGAGGAAGAGGAGTATGCGCAGCTTCTGACGGAGTTTATGCAAAAGCAAAAGAACCTCCCATGGATCGTCCATACCTACACGGGATTGGGGAAGCTTCTCGAAGTGGAAAAGGAAGTGGACCTTCTTGTGGTGGCGGAGTCCTGTTACGTTGAGGAGCTCAAGGGCTTTGCTGCAAAGCGCATGATCGTACTAAATGAATCGGGGATCGTTCGCGATAAAGGGCTGCGGTACGTCAATAAGTATCAGCAGGCGGATCAGCTGATCCGAGAATTCATCGCCGTGTATCTCGAAATCTGTACGCAGGTGCTGCCAAAGCTCGGCACGGAAGGAAGAACTAGCTTTATCGGTTTCTTTTCTCCGGTCAGAAGGTGCATGCAGACACCCTTTGCCTTTACCATGGCGAGGCTCCTTGCGCAGGAGCATAAAACGCTCTATTTGAATTTCGAGTATTTTGCAGGGCATCAGGAGCTCATCGCGGATCTGCAGACCAGGGATCTCGCGGACCTTTTATACTTCCTGAATGCGGAGAAGGAGAAGTTCTCTTTGCGGCTGCAGAGCATGGTGGGGCAGATCGGACCGCTGGATTACGTACCGCCCATGAAGTCGGGCCAGAACCTCCTCGCCATCACGGCGAAGGAGTGGATGACCTTTCTGCAAAGACTGCAGGAGCTGGGAGAGTACGATTACGTGATCATGGATCTGTCGGAATGCATGCAGGGACTCTTTGACGTGCTGCGGGCCTGCCGCAAGGTCTATACGATCACCATGGAGGACCACGCGGCCAGCGGGAAGCTCTCGCAATATGAAAGGCTCTTAGAGCAGTACAGTTATGACGACGTGCTGCAAAAGACGCAGCACTGTAAGCTCCCGAAGTTTCGGCATCTCCCCGCGGAGCTAGAGTACTTCGACCGCGGAGAGCTGGCGGGTTACGTGCGGGACCAAATTGCAGAGCTGGAAAAGCAATAGGAGGCGCGAGATGGTGGATATACAAAAGATCAAGCAGGAGATGCGGGATCACGTGCGCGAAAAAATGGATTACGGACGAGATTACTGCGACGAGGAGATCGAGGAGCTGATCGATGAGGAGCTTTTGGAGCACCCCGCCTCCTGCCGTCTGACCGTGGACCAGCGCCTTCGGATGAAAAAGGAGCTCTTTGATTCCATGCGAAGGCTGGACATATTGCAGTTTTTCGTGGAGGACCCGAGCGTTTCGGAGATCATGATCAACGGTTGCGATAACATTTTCGTGGAGCGTGGCGGAAGGCTTTCGAAGCTCGAACTGACCTTTGATTCTAAGGAGAGATTACGCGATTTAATACAGCAAATAGTGGCTGGCTGTAATAGAGTCGTGAACGAAGCACAGCCAATCGTCGATGCGAGGCTATCGGATGGCGCACGCGTAAACGTCGTTATGGACCCCGTGGCGATCAACGGGCCGATCGTGACGATCCGGCGCTTCCCGCAAAACCCGATTACGATGCAACAGCTCCTTGCCTTTGGCTCGATCAGCAAGGAGGCGGCGCAGTTTTTAGAACAGCTCGTCAAAGCCCATTATTCCATTTTTGTCAGCGGTTCGACGGGGTCAGGTAAGACGACGTTTCTCAATGCACTGTCAGCGTTCGTGCAAAAGGATGAACGGATCATCACCATCGAAGACAGTGCGGAGCTTCAGCTCCTAGGCATCGATAATCTGGTGCGACTGGAGACCAGAAACGGGAATGTTTCGGGCTGTCAGGAGATCAGCATCCGAGACCTGATCCGAACCTCCCTCCGGATGCGACCAGATCGGATCATCGTTGGCGAGGTGAGAGGCGGCGAGGCGGCAGACATGCTCACTGCGTTAAATACGGGACATGACGGGAGCATGAGTACCGGCCATGCCAACAGCGCGAGGGACATGTTATCGCGCCTTGAGAACATGGTGCTGATGGGGATGGACCTGCCGCTAATGGCAATCCGTCAGCAGATTGCTTCCGGGATTGACGTGATCGTGCACCTGGGGCGCCTTCGGGATAAGTCGAGGAAGGTATTGGAGATTGCGGAGGTTCTTGGGTTTGAGGACGGGGAGATAAAGCTGGGGACCCTCTTTTCCTTCGAGGAGAGCGGGGAGGAAGACGGGAAGGTATTGGGAAGGTTGGTGCGAAAAGGGGAGCTGACGCATGAAGACAAGCTTAAAGCGGCTGGATTATCACCAATATGAGTTTGACAAAAGGGAAGTCGTCACGGTGGTGCTGGAGGCTTCGGGGATCGTTTTGTTCTTTGCCTGGTTTTTTTACAGGAATCTTCTCTGGGCGATCCCGCTTGCACCTCTTGGCATCTTCTGGGTCCGTTACCAAAAGCGAAAGAAGGGGCAGCGGCAGCGGGAGGAGTTGACGGAGCAGTTCAAGGAATGCATCCTTTCCGTTTCGGCCTCGCTCCAGGCGGGCTACGCCGTGGAAAATGCCTTTTTGGAGAGTAGGGAGGACATGCGAAACCTTTACGGAGAGCGGTCTCTGATCTACGAAGAGCTTGAAGGGATCCGGCGAGGCCTGGTGATCAACGTGCCGCTCGAGGAACTTCTTCTCGATTTTGGCAAGCGGAGCGGGTGCGAGGAGATCCTGCAGTTCGCGCAGATGTTTTCCATAGCGAAGCGGGGCGGCGGAAGCCTGTCCGAGATGATCCGCACGAGCTCAAACCTGATCAGCCAGAGGATCGAGGCGAGGGGGGAGGTGCAGACCATGCTGGCGGGAAGAAGGATGGAGCAAAACGTGATGCGCGTGATGCCCTTTGGCATTGTATTCTACGTCGGGATCACTTACCCTGGGTACTTTGACCCTTTGTATCACGAGCTTTCGGGCATCGGGATCATGACGCTATGTCTTGGACTTTACCTGCTTTCGCTGTTCCTCGGCGAAAGGATCTTTGAAGGGATCTGGAAGCAGATGGAAGGGCAGGGAAAGAAGGAAAAACTGGCGGCCATGGCGAGGGAGGGAGTCCTTGGGAGAGTGGCAAGGATCGGAGAGGCCTGCTACGCCTTTGTTCGCGGAAAGCTTCGAGGCTTGCCCGGAGAAGAAAAGCTACGGAAGTACCTGGAGATCCTGTATGAGGATGAGAATCGGGAGGATCTTCTTCGAAAGTACTACGGCGGGAAGCTGGGGTTGTCGTTTTTAGTCGCCGTCTTAAGCTGTTTTCTCGCGCTCTGCCTTCGGCTAAAGGGTCCCTCGGCGGGGCAGGAAAACCTCCCTGGAACCATACTGCTCCTAGGGCTGGGAGCGTCGGTCGGCATCTTTTTCCTGATGGACAAGGACCTGGAGGACCAGGTGAAAAAGCGGCGGAATTTACTGCGGCTGGGCTATCCAGATCTGGTAAATCGCTTGGCGCTGTACCTCGTGGCCGGCATGACCATCCGCTCGGCCTTCGGAAAGCTTGGGGAGACCAGCGAGCTGGCGGCCTATGCCTGCCGCGAGATGCAGGCGGGACAGTCGGAGCTGATCGCCTATGAGCACTTCGGGAAAAGGGCAGGTCCTCGGGAGTACGTAAAGCTCAGCACGCTCCTTTGTCAGAACCTGAAAAAGGGAAGCGCAACACTCCTTGCAAGGCTGGAGGAGGAAGCACTGCTCTCGGCGGAGAGCCGGATCCAGAGCGGGAAAAAGCTCGGTGAGGAGGCAGAGACAAAGCTACTCATTCCCATGGTCCTGCTACTCGCAACCGTAATGCTGATGATTATGGTGCCCGCGTTTTCAATGATGGGCGCATAAAAACAAAGGTCCCAAGGGGACGGAAAGGAAGGAACAACATGTTAAGAGGCTTTAAGGAGTTACTAAAGGACGAGGAAGGTATGGGGACGGTCGAGGTGATTTTGATCATCGTGGTGCTCGTGGGCTTAGTGCTCATATTCAAGGATCAGATCACGGCCATTGTCAATTCCATCTTTAGCAAGATCACGAAACAGACGGATAAGGTATGATCGCGGGAAGAGAAAACGCACCAGCCTATCTGACCATGTATCTGGCCATGATGCTCGGCGTGATGACGACGCTTTGCCTGGCGCTGATCGAGGGCGTGCGCGTCAACACGCTGCAGCTCGAGGCAGCATGCATCGCGGATACTTGTACGGACAATGTCTTGGCAGAGTATCATCAGGAACTCTTTCGCAGGTTTAACCTGCTGGCCGTCGACTTTTCCTACGGGAGCGGGACTGCGAGCAAGGAGAATCTGGAGGGGCGGCTCGCCTGGTATCTGGACATGAATCTCGGGGGCGCGCCAAAGGGCAGCTGGGGGAATTTGGGTAGCTATCGGTATCGCGATTTCCTAGGCATGCAACTGGAACAGGCCAATGTAACGACGTATCGCTTGCTCTCAGATGATGCAGGTACCGTGTTTCGCAAAAAGGCAGTGGAGGCCATTCGAGATGATCTGGGCCTGGCGGCGATCCAAGACGCCGTGAATTGGATGAAGACAGTGGAAGATTACCAGCTGGACACCCGGGACGTGGAGGCAGAGAAGGCGGCCGTGGACGAGAAGATCGCCTCTTATCAGGGGAAGGAGATCAAGAAGGGCAAGGAGACGGCGATCCTCAAATTCGATAACCCGACCGTGTCGCTGGATCATCACAAAAAGATGGGGATTGTCTGGCAGGCAACGCGAAATCATCCGGTTTCCCAGAAGAAGATTTACCCTAGAGACCTCTTTTCCCAGAGGCAAAAAGCCGGAAAGGTGAATCAGGGGAATCTTCCCGTGAAACTGGGGAATGCCGTGCAGGAGGAGAGCGAATGGATCTTTTTCGTGGAGTACCTGCGAAACTACTTTGGCTATTACGATGGCGCAAAGAAGGGAAGCGCGCTGGAGTATGAACTTGAATACATGCTTGCCGGGAAGGATTCAGACTACAAGAATCTGGAAGCCGTACTCCTCAAGCTCCTTGCGGTGCGGGAGGCGGCAAACGTAGCTTATCTGTATTCAGATCAGACGAAATATAAAGAGGCGGACCTGGTTGCCCTGGCTCTGAGTGCGCTCCTTGGCGTGCCAGAGCTTCAGGAACTCTTTACGACGACGATCCTACTTGGCTGGGCCTATGCGGAGAGCGTTTATGACCTAAGCGTCCTCCTGTATTATCGCGGGAGAGTGCCGCTGATGAAGGATGACCATACCTGGCATTATGCGTTAAGCAATATTTTAGAGGATATGTGGGACGGGTTTGCCGGAAAAACGGAGCAGGAGGGCCTGACCTATCAGGAATACTTAAAAGTGCTTTTGTTAGTCGCGGATCATGAGGCGGTGACTTGTCGTGCCATGGACATGGTGGAGGCGGACATACGTCTGACGACGGGGAACAAAAACTTTCGGATCGACGCTTGCTGTACGGACCTAAAGGCGCTGATCTCCTTTACGAGTCCCCGTGGATACCGGGCAACGCTTAATGAAGAGAAGGGATATTAGAAAGAAGGTGCGCGGCGATGTCCTCTCTGTGGAAAATGCATCCAAAACTAAATAAGAAAAAAGGAACAGCAAAACAAGCACCTTCTTTGTATCAGACAAAAAACTCAAATGCGCCTCTTCAGGGCGCAACTCCCACACAACAAAAACTGTTTGCCAAACAGTCATCCCATACCATGGAGAGGACGTCGCCGCGCACTTTCTTTGTCAAAAAAATCGTTGCATCTATGACGGTGGAGGCTTCGCTGGTCCTCCCGCTGTTTTTGCTCTTTTTCCTGAATTTAGGCGGGGGGCTGGAACTCATGCGATTCCACGGACGCATGCAAACGGCGCTTTGGGAGATCGGGAGGGAGACCTGCATTTACGGCGCGGCCCTGCAAAAGGGGCTGACTGCTAAGACGGGCGCCGGTGAGGATGGTGCACAGATTCGGAATGCCGTAGGGAACCTTGCCTTTTCCTACACCTACGTAAAGGGCAGGGTGGAGGAGTCGCTGGGCAAGGAATACCTAAAGTCCGCGCCCATATCTGACGCAGGGCTGACTTACTTAGGAGGTTCGATCCTAAACGGAGACGGTCTTGTTTCCATGGTGGTCAGCTATGCGGCGCAGCCGAAGTGGACGGTGCGCGGTTACCGGCGGTTTTGGATGGAAAACCATTACTACGGCCGTGCATGGACGGGGTATGAATTAAAAGACGGTGACAATGCGTTGTATTACCTGACTGAAAATGCGGAGGTGTATCACGTAAGCCTCGAGTGCAGTCACCTAAAGCTGCAACCGACCTGCATCCTCTCCTCGGAGCTTTCGAAGGCGAGGAATGCCAAGGGAAGTCGTTATCGGGCCTGCAGCATGTGTAATGACGGGCCGATGCCCGTGGAGGTTTGGATCTCGCCGGAGGGTGCGTGCTACCATCTGCGAAGGGACTGCCCGGGGCTTAAGCGCACGATCCGCGCCGTGACCTGGGACGAGGCGAAAAAGTATCGGCCTTGCTCGAGATGCGGTAAGGGTCAGGCGAACTAAGAGGGAGGAAAAGACAATGCTGGTATCCGTTGGAACCATGATCTATCTGGCCGTGCTGTCCCTGATGGACGCAAGGCGAAGAGCGATTTCTGCCTGGCTTCTGCTCCTAGGGAGCATTTTGGCAGCAGCGCTGGCCGGGTGGCTTCTTTGGCAGGGCACGGTGCATTGGGAAGAGCTATTATTTGGCGCGGTTCCGGGCGTGATCTTACTAGCGATCGCGGGAATGACGGGGAGCGCCGGCTGCGGGGACGGAATCGTCTTGCTGCAAGTAAGTCTTCTACTCCTTATGGAGCGGGCCGTCATTGCTTTTGGCGTGAGCATGGTGGTCATGGGCGCCTTTGCAACGGTGATCCTGCTAAAGAATAAGAAAAACAAGGACCTGCGGCTCCCCTATCTGCCGTTTCTTTGGCTGGGGTGTCTGGTGTCGCTTTGCAGTTAAGATGGAGGGATGAGGATGAAAAGAAAAAAGGGAAGCGTCGGCGCGTATTTTACGGTGGAGGCATCGCTTGTCTTGCCGATCGTGATCGGGACGATCATTTTTGTTTTATGTTTTCTGCTTTTTTACTATAACCGGTGCCTGATGGAGCAGGACGTTGCCATCCTGACGATCCGGGCGGCGGCCAGCGGCGAGAAAACCGCGGAGGAGCTAAAAACGCAAATCTTATCGACGCAAAAGACCTATATTGCGGAGAAATATTACGCGTGGGATAAGGGAGAGATCAACCTGTCCTTAACGCATGACAAGCTGGAGCTCAAACGAACGGGGCAGCTCCTTTTGGGAGACCGCATCTGGAAAGCGAAAGTCTCTAGCAGCGCTCGGCAGATCCATCCAGCCACGTTTTTACGATTATGCAGAAAGGTAAGCCTCTCGGAAGGGAACTGAGAGACAAAAGGAGAATCATGAATACGGAATACGTAAGAAACTTGCACAGCAACTATGTTAGGGTCCTGCTTTCGGAGAAGCCGGAAGAGAAAAAATACCAGTACTGCATCACCTGCAGAGGAGGCATTCGGGGTCTTTTGCCCTGTAGCCTTCGGTATTTGGACGGCGGGGCGTATTTGTACTACGACATTACCTCCAAGCAAAGCCTTCTCCAGCTCCATCAGCGCGGTCACGTCACTCGCGAATGGCTCCTTGGCTTTATCAGCGGCCTTCGTAAGCTCCAGCAAGAGCTTGAGCGCTTTTTGCTGCGCGAAGAGAATGTCATTTGGGACCCGCGCCACGTGTTCGAAGACCTTGAGGACCCCGTATTTTCCTTCATGTACGTGCCATACTATGAAGGGGAAAACCAATTTTTGGATCTGCTTGCATTCCTCGTCGAGAAGATCGATTATGACGATTCCGAGCTTGTGGAATGCGTCTACAAGATGTACGAACAGGTAGAGAAAAACGGGACCAGTTACCTGCAGGAGCAGATCTTTAAGGATGCAGCGGTTTTGGAAAAGAAAGCGGAGAAGAAGGATGCAGGTACTGCCGCCGAGTTTCGCAGCATTGAGGAAGTACCAACCTGGGAGAGCGCGCCGCAGGTAAAGAAAGACCTGCCTGCCCTGCCGCAGCGCCCCGTAAAGTCGGTAGAAACCGTGAAACCAACGGAAATCGAGACGACTAGTACGCCGCAGCGGCGTATCTTTGGACTCTTTGAGAATAAGAAGAATAAAAAGACCAAGGACGCGGAGCAGCGGGAAGAGTACCAGGAGAGCATGAAACAGCTGCTTGACGGGTATTGCGTGGCAGAGGAAACGGACTATGCCGAGGAGGAATATGGCCGAACGACCTTCCTAACCCAAAAGCCGGAGAAAAAGGAGGGGGCAAAGCACTTGTACTACGCGGACGGACGCAAGGCCTGCGACCTGGGTACGGGGAATCTCCTGATCGGTAAATTTAAGGAGAAAGTGGATCTGTATCTGTCTGATGAGTCCGTCTCGCGCATGCACGCGCGCCTCGTGCATGACAAGGATGGTTTTTTTCTCGAAGACCTAAACAGTACGAATGGGACCAGCCTAAATCATGCAAGACTGCAACCTTACGAATCGAAAAAGCTCGAGCTGGGCGATGAGCTGCAGATTGGTAACGTAACGCTGTTTTTCCGGTAATTGAGGAGTTTTTTTCACGTACGCCTAGCTTTTTTCCTTTACATAGGCCATTGGTTTCGGTTATAATGTTGCAGGATGCCAGGTTGAAAGCGCGCTTTCAAAGGGCAAATCGAGCTTTTGAAAAAGGAGACAAGCAGATGGAAGAATCTTTGGAGTTTCGCTATGATACGCAGCTTCTGATCGAGGGAACTGGCCTCGACGAGGATGAGATCACGGATTACATTACCGAGCATTTCAAGGGCGATTGCCTTTTGGCGGTTGGCGACGATGAACTGATCAAGATTCATTTTCATACCAATGAGCCTTGGAAGATCTTGGAATATGGCAGAAGCCTTGGAGAGATCTATGACATCGTGGTAGAGGACATGGATCGTCAGTCTCGCGGCCTGCACGGCTAAAACAATCGAATCACAAAAGCATCAAAAAAGGATCCGCCTAAGGTTACGGCAGATCCTTTTCATTTTCAAAAATCACCAGCCCATGACCTTTCGGATCGCGGGTACGAGCTCGTCCGCCGCCTTTTGGTGCGCGGACTCGAGGGGATGATAATCGCAGACAAAGCCAGCCTTCTCGTCCTGCTCTGGGAGATGCACGGTCGTGATGCGCTGATCGCCAGTCTCTTCGGAATACTTCTTCGCCGCCTTGCATACCCAAGGGTACAGCCTGTCGCCCATGAGACCCAACACGCAGAAGATCATGGCGCCGGGATTATGCTTACGGATCACTTTCAGGAAGGCCACGTACTGGTCAGCGTACTCCTGCTGGCGGTTTTCATCCTCCTGACAGTAGCTGTCGTCGTTGGTGCCAAGGTTTAGGACGATTGCATCAGGAACGAACCTCGAAAAGTCCCAGGCCATTTCCATGGGTGCGGCAAAGCCGGGCATGTTGTCATAGCTAAAACCCATCCACTCGTAAAAATCGGGGATCAGCTGATTGGTCATCTTCACGGTCGGGTCACCCGTGTAGCCGGAGATGATGCCGTAACCGCTGGTGGAGAACATGCTGTAATCGGCGTCAAGTGCCATGGCGGTCTTATACGCATAGGCTCTGGTGACGTCCTCATTCGCGGTCTTAAACGGATGGAGGGGATCCTCGTCGTCGATGCCGTAGCCACAGGTGATGGAGTCGCCGATGAACTCGATCTTACGTGCCTTTGCGGGAGCGGGCTTTATCGTTTCGCCCTCTGCGATCTCGAGGGGTGCGATCGCCGCGAGGGACATGGCGCATTCCGAGAGCTTTACCACGCGGATCACGTGGGTTTCTTTCTCAGCGCTTTCCGCAACGCGAAGCGTAGTCTTTGGTGCCTGAAGCTGTAAGTCGTAAACGCGCGCATCGTCCACGTAAACGGCCATGCGCGCGTAATTTCCGTCATTATCGGGAACGAGCGCCGCACCGCCGCCAAGGAGCGTCAGATCTAGCCCCTTACCTTCATAGACAAAGGCGATGCCGGAGCCGGAGAGACTTAAGAATAAATCGTCGCCCTTTAAAATGGTCCGTCCGAGATACTTTACGCTGTTTTCATTACAAATGATCTTCATAAGCCGCTCCTTTTCGCGTTTTTTTGATCTTGATGATTGCTTTCATTCTACCATGCGCCGCATGCTTCGTCAATGCACCCGCGCCTGCAGGCACCTGAGTTTAGAAATTTTTAACGGTTATATAGGATTATTTTATGACTTTTCCGCACAGAACGTGATATGATGGTAGTTGTAGAGAAACCTGATGATGGAAGGGACTGGTTTTCCAACATGAAATTCAAAACAAGATTACAGGTGACTTTTATCAGCATCATTTTGCTGCCCCTGCTTTTAACGGTGCTTGCCTTCATGATGATCGGCGTGTACCTGGTCAACGTGCAAAAGGGGTACGGCCTTCGCGAGCTCGATTATACCATGATGAGCGACAACCTAAAGGATTTCGTCGGCGAGGCGGACCAGATGTACGACATGCTCTCCGCGCAGGCGTCCAGGGACTCGGCGGTCTTTGAAAATCGCGAGTTCCTCGAAAAAACGAATCGGGAGTTTTCACGCCGCGGTGCTTACATTATGGTGCGCAAGGGCACGCAGCTTTACTATACGGGGAACCCTCAGGCGGCGGAGGCGCTGTATCCAAGACTTCCACAGTACGGAAGCGACTTGCACGATGAGGATGGCGGGATCTATTTCAACGATCTTGAAAAGTACGTAAAGCAGATCGACTTCGAATTCCCGGACGGGGAGAGCGGTACCGTATTTGTCGTAGCGAGAATGCACGCGCTGATCTCCAGAAAGCTCGTCGCGTACATGTTCATCGCCATCGTCCTGATCCTTCTGTTTACCAGCATGATGCTGACAAACTGGATCCACAAAGGCGTGTTCACCCCAATCACGGAGCTCAACGTCGCGATGCAAAAGATCAAGGACGGGAACTTCGATTATTCTCTGGAGACCTCGGCGGAGGGCGAGATCGGCGACCTCTACCGCAACTACGAGGACATGCGGCTTCGCTTAAAGGAGTCTGCGGAGGAGAAGGCAGACAACGAAAAGCATAACCGCGAGCTGATCAGCAACATCTCTCACGACCTAAAGACCCCCATCACGGCCATCAAGGGTTACGTGGAGGGCATCATGGACGGCGTGGCGGACACGCCCGAGAAGATGGACAAATACATCCGCACCGTCTACAACAAGGCGAACGACATGGATAAGCTGATCAACGAGCTGACTACCTACTCGAGCATTGACAATCACCGCATCCAGTACAACTTCCAGCGGATCAACGTGGCGGATTACTTCGGCGACTGCGTGGAAGAGGTGGGACTTGACTTGGAGTCGCGCAACATCAAGCTCAACTACACGAACATGGTGGACCCCCAGACGAGGGTCATCGCGGACGCGGAGCAGATGAAGAAGGTCATCAACAATATCATCGGCAACAGCGTAAAATACATGGACAAGGCGAACGGACGGATCGACATCCGCATTCTCGATCGCGACGATTCCATTCAGGTGGAGATCGAGGACAACGGAAAGGGCATCGCACAGAAGGACCTGACCAGGGTTTTCGAGCGGTTCTATCGGACGGATGCGTCCCGCAACTCCGCCCAGGGCGGCAGCGGTATTGGCCTTTCCATCGTGAAGAAGATCATCGAGGATCACGGCGGGTACATTTGGGCAACCTCCAAGGAAGGGGAGGGCACCTGCATGCACTTTGTCCTTAGAAAATACATTGAATTGTCATAAAGCCGTAGTAGCGGCGGAACGGAGGAGCTATGAGTAAGATTTTGATCGTGGAAGACGAGGAAGCCATTGCGGACCTCGAGAAGGATTATCTGGAGCTTTCGGAGTTTCAGGTGGATATCTGCAACACTGGAGACAAGGGCTTAAAGGCGGCATTGGAGGGGAATTATGACCTGATCATTTTGGACCTGATGATGCCTGGCATGGACGGGTTTGAGGTCTGCAAGCAGATCCGTAAGGAAAAGGACATCCCCATCCTCATGGTGTCGGCCAGAAAGGATGACATCGATAAGATCCGGGGCCTTGGCCTTGGCGCGGACGATTACATGACGAAGCCCTTCTCGCCCAGCGAGCTGGTGGCGCGCGTGAAGGCGCACCTTGCGAGATACGAAAGGCTCGTCGGCACCAATCAAAAACCGCAGAACGACATCGTGGAGATCCGCGGCATTCGCATCGACAAGACGGCGCGCCGCGTTTACGTGGACGGCGAGGAGAAGACCTTTACGACCAAGGAGTTCGACCTGTTGACTTTCCTTGCGGAGAATCCGAACCACGTGTTCACGAAGGAAGAGCTCTTCCAGGAGATCTGGGACATGGGCCCCGTCGGCGATATCGCGACCGTTACCGTACACATCAAGAAGATCCGCGAGAAGATCGAGAAGGATTCCGCGAAGCCGCAGTACATTGAGACCATCTGGGGCGTCGGCTACCGCTTTAAGATCTAATGGCGAGAAAAATGCCCGAAATACGGGGATTGACTTCTTAGGAAGATGCGTATAGAATGGTGTAGACATCGACGTGTAGGAAGGAATGAAGGAATTATGTTAAAGCAGGTATCGATTTACGCAGAAAATAAAAAGGGAACCATGCAGAAGATCACGGGGATCCTTTTGGAAAACGACATTAACATCTTGGGCTCCGTAACGAACGACAGTGCAGAGTACGGCATCATCCGCATGGTGGTTTCCGACGCGCAGAAGGCGCATGACGCGCTGACGGCAGCAGGCTTTCTTTGCCGCCTGACCGACGTGATCGGCGTAGAGGTAGCGGATGAGGTTGGTAACTTAAATCACCTCCTTAAGGACCTTGAGGCGAGCAACATCAGCGTGGACTATCTGTACCTGTCCTTTAACAGAGAATCCGGAAAGCCCATCATGGTGTTCCACTGCCTTGACACCGGCGAGGTGAAGGCTTGCCTGAAGACCAAGGGTTATACGGTTTTATAAGATTGGAAAAGGATCAAAGGAGGGAGCCTATGCTTCCAGAGACGTTTTTACGTCGCATGCAGGAGGACCTTGGGGACGAGTTCCCGCAGTTCCTTGCAAGCTATGATCAGCAAAGACATCAGGCGCTGCGCCTGAATCGCATTAAAAAGACAGAGAGCGGAGAGAGCATGGAGAAGGCCCTAACCGCTCTTTTTCACATGGAAAGAGTGCCCTGGGCGCAGGATGGCTATTACTATGATCCCGCCACATACCCTGGAAAGCACCCCTATCATGAAGCCGGGCTGTATTACATTCAGGAGCCCAGCGCCATGGCACCGGTGGGCTTTCTAAACGTAACGCCGGGGGACCGCGTTTTGGACCTGTGCGCAGCGCCGGGTGGCAAGAGCACCCAGATAGGCGCTTTGCTTAAAGGCGAGGGACTTTTATTTGCCAATGAGATCAATCCCTCGCGGGCAAAGATCCTTTCGGAGAACGTGGAGCGCATGGGCCTGTCGAACGCTTGCGTGACCAACGAGACGCCAGAGCGCCTTGCGGAGGCGTTCCCGGAATACTTCGATAAGATTTTGGTGGACGCGCCCTGTTCCGGGGAAGGGATGTTCCGGAAAAACGAGATCGCGTTGACGGAGTGGAGCGAGGAGAATGTTACGCTTTGCGGTGAGCGCCAGGATGGGATCTTGGACGAGGCGGCAAAAATGCTGCGTCCCGGCGGAAGACTTGTCTATTCCACCTGCACCTTCTCAAAATGGGAGAACGAAGGGAGCATTGGACGCTTTTTAGAAAGGCATCCTGAGTTTTCTCTGGTAAAGGGCCTAACGTTCAAGGCAAGTGATGACATCGAAATCCCCTTCGACGGGGAGCTTCGGATCTACCCGCATAAGGTGCGCGGCGAGGGACATTTCCTCGCGGTGTTGCAAAAGGAAGGAAGCCTTCCCGAAGGCATTCGGACACAGCCTCTGTACGGTTGCATCAAACCCCTGCGCATGGCGGACTGCAAGGAATGGGCCGAGTTTGCGCGGGAGACCTTAAAAAGGCCGCTGGGCGTCTCCGTATACGGCGGAAAGCAGGAAGGGTGGCTTCACCGCTTTGGAGATCAACTCTATCTGGCGCCGGAGGAATTCCCAAGCCTGAAGGGCCTTAAGGTGCTTCGCCCAGGCCTGCATCTCGGAGAGCTCAAAAAGAATCGTTTTGAACCGTCACACGCGCTGGCATTGGCGCTTGGCGCAGGCGATGTTTTTAACTGCTATCGCATGACCACAAAAGACCGCCTTCCCGCCGTATACTTAAACGGCCAGACCTTCCCTGCGGAAGGGGGTAAGGGGTGGCATCTGATCTGCGTGGATGGCGTTTCCCTCGGCTGGGGCAAGCTCGCCGGCGGAATCATGAAAAACCACTATCCAAAGGGCCTTCGCAACAATTTGTTCACGTAAGTTTTACTTGCCATTTTTTGCTCCGCGGACTAAAATAAAAGTATCAATAACGCAAAGTGAGGCATACTATGGATTATCAGAAATTCGTGGATTGCATTGCACCCATGACCTGTGTACTTTCCGTAGAAAAATTGCCAGATGGCGGTTATGGAAAGATCCGGATAGTCACGGGTAATAAAGCATATATTAATTCCATCGAGAATCCTATCGGTGGGATGGAAATGAAGACGTCCAAATTTATCCCCAACAGTAATTATCTGGATTATCTGCCCAGAGACCTAAACTTTGAGGATTTTTGCTATCGCTCTGCCATCCTGAAGCAGCCGCTCCACACCTACGTCCATCCCGAGCGCTTTGACTTTTGGTTTAACATGTTCATGATGCCGCTAGAGTCGGACGATGAGAATTTCGGGTACTGCACTTATACGCAGGAGATCTCCCATGAGGTCAACGTCTCGAAGATGACGCAGTTTTCTTACGAGACGGCCAGTGACGTGCTGAATACCTGTATTAAGTTGCGCGGCACGGACGATTTTGACAATACCATTCACGAGGTGATCAGCGACGTGCGCCAGATATGTAAGGCGCGGACCTGCTGTTTGCTTCAGGTGAATTTTAATAACAGAAGATGTGACGTACTGGCCTTTTCCTTTGAGGGAGAAGGTTCGAGAAGACCGCTAAATCACTGGTCAGACGATGAGCACTTTGAGATTGTGCGCACCTGGTCCGACCTGATCGGCGGCAGCAACTGCCTGATCCTAAAGAATGAGAAGGATATGGAGGTCGTTGCGGAAAAGAGCCCTGTTTGGTACGAATCGCTCCATAAGGCGCAGGTAACGAGCCTGGTGCTCTTCCCCTTGAAGGCCAGGGGAGAGTTGATGGGTTACATCTGGGCGTCGAATTTTGAGATCGAGAATGCCATCCGCATCAAGGAAACCTTGGAACTGACCACATTCTTCCTGGCTTCTGAGATCGCAAGCTATCAGATGTTCGACCGCTTAAAGATCCTAAGCTCCATGGACATGCTGACGGGCGTTTATAACCGAAACGAGATGAACAATCGAGTAGATCACTTGAGCGAGGAAGGGAATGGCGGAAAGCCCATTGGCATCGTCTTTGCCGACTTAAACGGCTTAAAGATCGTCAACGACTCGGAGGGACATCTCGCTGGAGACCTGCTCCTCAAAAACGCGGCGCTCCTTCTGCAAAACATTTTTATGGGAAACGAGATCTACCGTGCCGGCGGCGATGAATTCATGGTACTGATCGAGGATTCGGACCCGAAGGTTTTGGAATGGCAGGTAGAGCGCATCAAAAAGCAGTCGGAAGCGTACCACAACGTCAACTTCGCCGTGGGCTTTTGCTGGGAGAAGGACGGAAAGGACATCCGAAACGCCCTAAAGATCGCAGACAAGCGCATGTACGAGGATAAAAAGCGTTATTACGAACTGCATCCGGAGCGCAAGGCACATTAGTAGATTACACGAGCGGCGAAGTCATTCGCCGCTCTCGTCATATGATCGGGAAGGGAACAAAAATGCGTTGTAAGATCATATATGAGGATGGCGAGCTTCTCGTTGTCCATAAGCCCGCCGGGCTAGCGACGGAGAGCGCAAGAACGGGGCAGATGGATGCGGAAAGCGAGCTCAAGGGATATCTGAAAAAGAGCGGCACGCAAAAGGAGCTTTACTTGGGTGTCGTACACCGCCTGGATCAGCCCGTGGAAGGGCTCTTGGTCTTTGCGAAAACGAGGGTTGCTGCCGCAGCGCTTACCAAGCAGCTGCAAAAGGGGAGCCTGAATAAAACCTACCTTGCCGTGATCTGTGGAAAAATGGAGAAGGAAGCGGGCGAACTTTTGGATGATCTCGTAAAAGACGGGAACATGGCGCGGGTTGTCACGGGGCAGGCGTCTGAAAATCCACAGGCGAAGAGAGCCGCGCTGTCGTACCGTACGTTGCAAAGTTTTGGAGACGATGCCTCCCTTTTGGAGGTGCAGATCGAGACGGGCCGCTTTCACCAGATCCGGGCGCAACTGTCAAACGCGGGACATCCGATCCTGGGAGATCAAAAATATGGGTCGACGGCGTCATGCGAAGTCGGCCGGCAAAAGGGCGTTCGAAGCGTTGCCCTGTGCGCCGCTTCGCTCGATTTCCAGCATCCCGTCACGAAAAAAAACATGCACTTTGTGATCACGCCCGAAGGGCAATCCTTCCAAAGCTTTCTGGAAACGCAGGACGACAAAAAGTAGGAAGAATTATTGAGAAAATCTAGGCAATAAAGAAGACAAATCCATTAGATACGTGATATGATGTAATTATTCAGAAAGGGGTATTCTATGGAAAAGAGAAGATTCGATAAGTTAGGCATTGACGTTTCCCTCTTGGGATTTGGGTGCATGAGGTTTCCCACGGGACCTGACGGAAAGATCGATCAGGTGCTTGCGGAGAAGATGATGGATAAGGCCATCGCGGCAGGCGTAAATTACATAGACACCGCATATCCCTATCACGGCGGCGAGAGCGAACTCTTTGTCGGCAAGGTGCTGAAAAAGTACCCTCGTGATTCCTTCTATCTCGCGACAAAGCTTCCCTGCTGGAACGTAAACCAGCTCTCCGACGTGGACAGACTTTTCAACGAGCAGCTCGGAAAGCTCCAGGTGGACTATGTGGACTTTTACCTGATGCATGCCATGAACAAGGGCAGCTGGGATAAGATGGTAGGCCTTGGCGTTGTGGAGCGCCTTGAAGAATTAAAGGCAGAGGGTAAGATCAAGTACCTTGGCTTCTCCTTCCACGATGCGTACGAGACCTTTGAAGAGATCATAAACTATAGGGATTGGGATTTCTGCCAGATCCAGTTAAACTACATGGATACCGAGGAGCAGGCAGGCCTGAAGGGCTATAAGCTCGCAGAGGATAAGGGTATTCCTCTGACCATCATGGAGCCCATCAAGGGTGGTTCTCTTGCGACGTTCGCGCAGGACATCATGGACGTGTTCCATGCCGTAAAGCCCGGCGCATCCGCAGCATCCATCGCGCTTCGCTACGTGGCAACGATGCCCAACATCTTAACGGTGCTCAGCGGCATGTCCACCATGGAGCAGGTGGAGGATAACCTGAAGACCTTCGAGAACTTCGAGCCCATGGAGGAGAAGGAATATCAGGCCATTGAGAAAGTCAAGGAGATCATGAACAGCCGCATCCAGAACGGCTGCACCGGCTGCAGATACTGCATGCCTTGCCCGTTTGGCGTGGACATTCCCGGGAACTTCAGCGTTTGGAATCGCTACCACATGTACCAGAATTACGGCGTTGTCGGCTGGCAGTGGGAGAACATGGGACGCGAAGGCAAGCAGGCGAAGAACTGTAAGGAATGCGGTAAGTGCGAGAAGGCTTGTCCTCAGCATTTGGCGATCAGGGAGGACCTGAAAAAGGTACAGGCCGACCTGGAAAAGAAGGAAATGGTATTATAAGGATTTTGGAACGTGCCCGGCGGAGAACTTCGGGCACGTTTTTTATGCCTCCATATCTGAAAAGATTAGACAATACGGGCGTTTTATGGTATACTATAATCGAATATACCCTTCTTTAACCAGTGTTTTAAGATGGAGAAACGATATGGCTACAGACGTAAATCAGATTAGCAGAACGGGAAAAGAATTTGTGGAGCATATGGCCGCGGCAGCCTTTGTCTGCAGCGCGGAGAATCGGTGGGAGATTTATTATGCGAATCAATCCCTGATTCGTTTATTTGAGAGCGACAGCTACGAGGATTTCGTTAAGCAAGTGGGAAATTCCTTTGAGGGAATGGTGAGCAAAACGCAGTATGCGAGCATCTACAAGGAGATCATGCTCCAGGTCAAAGAAAAGAAGCAGACTACGGGTCGCCTGTTTTATCATATTGTGACGAAAACGGGGAACCTGCTTCTCGCTGAGGAGCACTGGTCGCTGGTGCAGGATGAAAAGCTGGGTCCCGTATTTTATAGCTTCCTCATCTCTAGAGAGCATGACAACGGCAACGCGGATTATGACTCCGTCACCGGTCTCTATGGAAAATCGAGGTTCCAGAATTACGTTACGGACTTTAGCCGGAGCCTGAGCGGGAAGACGGAAGAAAAATATGCCGTTGCGTACTTGAATCTTGTGAATTTCAAGCTTTTGAACGTCAATAAGGGCATTGATGAGGGCGATGCCTGCCTTCGCAGCATTGCGGACAGCTTAAGCTACGCCTTTGAGGATGCGTTTATGGCGAGACTTTCCGACGATCACTTTGTGATCATGGATAAGCTCGACGGCCTCGAGGACCGCATGGAGATCTCCAGGGCGCACTTCCGCAAAAGAAACGGTGACCGCTTTGGCGTCATCGGTAAATGGGGCTATTACGCCTTTACGCCAAACGATAGTTTTGATGCGGAGAAGGCGGTGTCCTACGCAAAGATCGCCTGCGATCAGATCAAGTATCTCGCGGACATTTATCGCATTGAGTATTCCGAGCAGATCGCGAAACAGCGAAACCTTGCGGAGCACTTGGTACGGAGCTTCGACGAAGCCTTGGATAAGGGCTGGATCAAGGTGTACTACCAGCCGGTCATCCGTTCCATCACAGGTCGACTTTGCGGTATGGAATCCCTGGTGCGCTGGAACGATCCCAAGTTTGGCTTTATCATGCCGGGCGCGTTTATCAGTGTTTTGGAGGAGAGCCGACAGATTCATAAGCTCGATTCCTACGTGGTGGAGCAGGTCTGCAAGATGATGCATGAGCGCGTCGTCAATAAACAGCCCATCGTTCCCGTTTCGGTCAACTTCTCGAGACTTGACTTTGTCATGTGTGACATGTTAAAGGTCGTGGAGACGGCCGTTGAAAAATATGAGATCCCCCGCGATTACGTGCACATCGAGATCACGGAGAGCATGATTGCCTCCGATGAAACCCTGATGCGCAGCGTCATTGACGGCTTCCGCGCAGCCGGCTACGAGATCTGGATGGACGATTTCGGAAGCGGCTATTCTTCCCTGACCGTCCTCAAGGATTATCAGTTTGACATGCTAAAGCTCGACATGAATTTCCTGTCAAACTTTACGAATAAATCCCGCGACATCATGCGTTCCGCCATCCTCATGGCGAAGGACCTTGGCATCAAGACGCTGGCAGAAGGCGTGGAGACCAAGGAACACCTGGATTACCTGCGAGACATCGGTTGCGAGCAAATCCAGGGTTATTACTACGGAAAACCCGAGCCAATCGAGGATCTGTTTGAACACTTGATGGAAAAGGGAATCCCGATCGAAACGCGTAAGTGGAGGCACTTCTACGAGGTGGCGAGCTTCTGCGTGAAGACAACGGACGCACCCCTCGAGGTCATTGAGGACGACGGGAAAAACTTCCGCACGCTCTTTATGAATGAGCCGTATCGCGAGCAGATCGGCATGAGCAACTTGACCCTTGCCGAGATTGACAATCGCATTTATCACAGCGCATCACCGCTGCTGACGAGATACCGTGAGTTCGCGGATAAAATGAAGGCGACTGGAAATCCGGAAATCTTCTATTACTCAACTGGAAAGGGCTACCTGTGCCTGCGCGGCCAGGCCATGGTACAGCAGGACGGTCACAGCATCATCAGGGCGGCCCTTTACAACATGGCGTCGGATCCCAACGCGCAGCAGACGGAGCGCCTCGACAATAAATTGCGCGCGCTGAATCTCCTGTTCAAGGTGATCCTGCACGCAGACATGAAGAATCAAACGCTGATGCCGCTTCTTGGCACTTCCGCCAACATGAAGGTGGATTCAACCGAGAAGGGGAGCTTATTACGTAACAATCTGTTCTTTGCGGACAACAACATCTTCCCGACGGAGAGGATCCGCTACCGTGCGTTTATGGACTTCTCCACCTTGCGTGAAAGGATCGAGCATTCGCCCTTTGGCTACGTGACGGACGTATTCCAGATCAAACAGCCGGACGGCAACTATCGCATGGCAGAGGTTTCGCTGATGATCATTCCTGACACCAATGCGCAGGAGTTCCTCTACTGCGTGAAGCCCTACTGGAGTATGAAGAGTCAGGAGGGAGAAGGCGTTGGAGGACTTCTTAGCGCAAATGCCCCTGACGCGATCAAGAGCGATGACGCATCCTATCGCCTGCTTTGGGACAACATGCTCTGGAATTCCAGCGTGAAGTACTTCTGGAAGGATCAGAATCGGAGGTTCCTCGGCGCGAGCCAGGCGTACCTTGATTTCTTTGGATATCATTCGGTAGAGGAGATTATTGGTAAGACCAATGAGGACTTAAATCTCCACGTGAGCGAGGAAACCTACCGCGCGCAGGAGATCGAAGTGATCCAGAGAGGCACGCGATTGATCAACGAACCCGGACAATGTATTGCGAACGGCACGATCCGAAACATTGTCTACAGTAAGATGCCGATTTACAAGGACGGCTTTATTGTGGGCATTGCAGGGTTCTTCCTCGATGCAGATGCCGAGCTCAAGGGCATGCAGTCCAGTGCGCATAAGTTCAATCAGGATCCCGTGACCAATCTCATGGATGCCCATGCTTTCGTGGATGCCTTGATCGATTACGCGTTCCGTTATCATGAACAGGAAGAGAATTACGGCATCATCCTGCTTCGCAATTTGCGACATGAGCGCATTGTGGAGACTTACGGGACCGAATTTGCCAACGCCGTATTGAAGGAGATCGGTGCCGCCATCTTAGAGGTGATCGGTCGATGCGGCGTCGTCGCAAGGACCAAGGGTTCCGTGTTTGGCATTCTTTTGCATGCCAACAGCGTGCGAAAGCTTGAGGAGACGGCAAAGCAGTTGCGAGAGCGTCTCAGCAAGATCAACATCGTGGACGACAAGCCCATCACCATGCGGTTTAGGATCGCTAAAAGACTTCGCACGCAGGAGGGCATCATGGATGAGAACATCTACGACACCGTTCTTCGCGAGATCATGAAAGAGAAAAACGACGCAGAATAAAGCATTAGGAGGAAAAATAAATGCCAAATCCGATACTTCCCCTTTGGGAATGCATCCCCGACGGGGAGCCGAGATTGTTTGGAGACAGGGTGTATCTGTATGGATCTCATGACAGATACGGCTGTAGCAGATTTTGTGATTATAAGTTAAAGGCGTGGAGTGCCTCAGTGAATGACCTAAATCACTGGGTTTGCCACGGACACATTTTCCAGACCCGTCCGGATACGGATCATGAATCCAGCGTGCCGCACACCAGCAACGAGCTGTACGCGCCTGACGTGGTGGAAAAAGACGGAAAGTATTACCTGTTTACCTACATTGTTGGCGCGAAGGGATGCGTTAGCGTGAGCGATAAGCCCGAGGGACCCTTCAAGTTCCTCTCGACCTACGAGTATGCGCCAGAGGATGCAGGGGATGACGGTATATACAACGACCCTGGCGTACTCGTGGATGATGACGGGAAGGTCTATATTTACTATGGTTTTGAGGGCTCCAACATGAACGAGCTTGACCCTGAGACCATGTACAAGGTACTGCCTGGGAGCCTGAAAAAGCGCGTGATGGATGATCGCGCCGAGGTTCCGGTGGAGAAGCGCTTCTATGAGGCAAGCTCTCCGAGAAAGATCGGGGATACCTATTATTTGATCTATTCGCCCAGAAAGGGAAGCCGCCTGGCCTATGCGACCTCCGATTCCCCGACGGGGCCTTTTACCTATCGCGGATATCTGATCGATAACGGCATTGATTATCCCGGCGGCAACAATCACGGTTCCCTTTGCAAGATCGGTGACCAGTGGTACGTGTTCTATCATCGCATGACCAACGATTCCGTGTTCTCCAGAAGGGCTTGCGTTGAGAAAGTGCAGATCTTACCGGATGGCACCATCCCTCCCGTGGAGATGACCTCCCTGGGCTTTGAGGAGTCCTTAACGCCCTATGAGCCCGTGAAGGCAGAGATCGCCTGCGTATTAAAGGGCGGCTGTTTTGTGACCGAGAAGGATGTTTTCCGCCGCGTCGTGACGAAGGTGGCCGACGGCTGCGTTGTAGGCTTTAAGTATTTTGATTTTGGTGAGGATGATTCCACAAAGACCATGGAGCTGGCCGTAAAGGTGGTCGGCATGGGCTGCAAGGGTAAGCTTCACGTATGGATCGACGGCACTCAGACCGCTGAGGAGCTGGCTGCCGAGCAGGGCGAGCAAAGCGAAGCGCCCGCGGAAGGCCATGGCTGCATGACGCAGGAAGGTCTGGAGATCATCTGGTACTCTTCGGAGGGCAAGAAGCAGGCAGGCCGCGAGATCGGTGTCGTGGAGATCGGTCTTGGTGACGGCGTTTACCGCGGAAGAGTGGAGAACGTGACGGGGCGTCATGCCTTGTATTTTGTGGCGGACCTGGGTCTTCCCAAGGGCGCGTGGACGAGCAGCTTCTTTGACGGCAGAACGATCTGCGAGATGGAAGAGTTCGTATTTATGAAATAAGGATGGAGAGATGTGGAAATGAGTTCAATAAAAGAGACAGTTCTTCAAAAGTTTGCGGAGGTGTATGGCTCGGCGGAGGGTGCAAAGGTGTATTTCGCACCGGGACGCGTAAACCTCATCGGTGAGCACACGGATTACAACGGAGGACACGTGTTCCCCTGTGCGCTGAACATTGGTACCTATGGCGTTGCGAGAAAGCGCGAGGACAATAAGCTTCGCTTTTTCTCCATGAATTTTGAGCAAAGGGGCGTGATCGAATCGTCCCTAAAGAGCTTTGTTCCCGGCGGGGACAAAAACTGGACGGCCTATCCGAAGGGCGTGATGTGGGCCTTCGAGCAGCGCGGCATGAAGATGCCCGTGGGCATTGACCTTCTGCTCTTTGGCAACATTCCCAATGGTTCCGGCCTTTCTTCCTCTGCTTCCGTGGAGGTACTGACGGGATCGATCTTGCGCGATCTGTTCGGCTTTGAAGTGACCAATCAGGACCTGGCCCTCATCGGTCAGTATTCGGAGAATAAGTACAATTTGGTAAACTGTGGCATCATGGATCAGTTCGCCATCGCCATGGGCAAGAAGGACTGCGCGATCTTCCTCGACACCGCAACGCTCCAGTATGAGTATGCGCCTGTTGTGCTTGACGGCGCGAAGATTGTGATCTCTAGCAGCAATAAAAAGCGCGGCCTTGGAGATTCGAAGTACAACGAAAGAAGAAGCGAGTGCGAGACGGCACTGGCAGAGCTTCAGAAGGTGATCGACGTAAAGAACCTGGGCGAGCTGGATGAGGCGACCTTTGAAAAATACAAGGATGCCATCAAGGACGACGTACGCAGAAAGCGGGCGAAGCATGCGGTTTACGAGAATCAGAGGACGCTGAAGGCCGTGGCGGCGCTGAAGGCCGGAGACCTGGCACAGTTTGGTCAGCTGATGAATGCCTCCCACGTATCTCTGCGCGATGACTATGAAGTGACGGGCATAGAGCTCGATACCCTTGCCGAGGAAGCCTGGAAGGTACCCGGCGTGATCGGCTCGCGCATGACCGGCGCGGGCTTTGGCGGCTGCAGCGTCAGCATCGTGAAGGATGAGGCCGTAGATGACTTTATTGCGCGCGTTGGCGAGGCCTACGAGAAGAAGATCGGCTATCCCGCAACGTTTTATGTTGTTCAGGTCGGAGACGGCCCGACGATCCTGTAAGCAATATGCTCTCTCAAACCGCTCGCGGGCCCCATATTTTGGGCACGTTTCCACTTGTCAAAGGCAGGGAACTAAGCTATAATACCTGTCAAGAACGAAATGGATTCAGTTCCTTGGGCGGTTTTTGACCTAAGAAAATGAATACAAGGAGTAAGTGATGATCAACTTTAACAACAGGAAGACGAAAAAGACCATTGCGGCCGTCATTGTGATCATTCTTGTGATTGCAATGATCGTTCCCTTGATCTTTTCGCTGTAAAGAAGCAGTGGGGATGAAATGAAGAAAGCATTTTGGAAAGGCGCGTTGTTAGCCAGCGCCTTTGCAGTATTCATCAGTATGGGATCTGTAGCCAAGGCGTCTTCCCCGACTATCAAGGAAGGCGTTTTTGCAGATCAGGATTCCCTTGCCGGACTGACGCAGGAGGAGGCGGACGCCATGATCCGCGCCAAGGTTGCCGACATGGGAAAGAGTAGCGTAACGCTGATCGCGGCGGGTAACCATGAGCTGACCGTGACGGCGGACGAGCTGGGGATCTTTTGGGCAAATCCAGAGATTGTTTCTGAGGCGGCGAGCCTTGGAATGGAAGGCAACGTCATCCAACGCTACAAAGCGATGAAGGACCTGTTATTTGAAAATAAAACCTACGAAGTAAAGCTTGGATTTGACGTGGGTGTCATAAATGACCTGCTGGTGAATCGTGCGGCGACCTATGATCAGTTGCCCGTAGATGCGAAGATGACCCGTGAAAACGGAGAGTTCGTGATCACGGAGGGTCAGGTCGGCTACGAGCTGGACGTGGAGTCCTCCATTGACATCGTCTATGATTACCTGGAGAATTCCTGGGACGGCGGTGACTGCCGGATCAAGCTCAACGTCGTTGAGGAAAAACCCCGCGGAACGGCGGAGGATCTCGCACAGGTGAAGGACGTTCTTGGAACTTTTACTACGGACTATTCTTCCTCCGGCGCCAACCGAAGCGGCAATGTGGCAAATGGTTGCTCGAAGATCAACGGAAGCCTGATCTATCCCGGCGAGACCTTCTCGGCAACGGCAACGGTTTCTCCCTTTACCGCAACAAACGGCTATGCCATGGCGGGTGCCTACCTGAATGGTAAGGTCATCGACAGCATGGGCGGCGGCATCTGTCAGGTAAGCAGTACGCTCTACAACGCAGTGCTCCTCGCGGAGCTCGACGTCATCGAGCGAAGCCCCCACTCCATGATCGTGACTTACGTGGACGCTTCCGCGGACGCGGCGATCGCAGAGGGCGCAGGCAAGGATTTTAAGTTTGTGAATAATACGGGGTATCCCATCTACATCGAGGGGACGACCACGAAGAATAAAAGGATCACCTTTACCATTTACGGTAAGGAGACCCGACCTGAGGGCCGCAAGGTTCGCTATGAGAGC
>JAFPRF010000283.1 GCA_017400965.1 Lachnospiraceae bacterium | reverse complement strand
GGATCATACTTACACTCTTCGCTCAGTCCAACGCAATACCCCTTGATCAGCCGATCGCCCTTTCCAAAGGGGATCATGACGCAGCTTCCAAGGCGCAACTTCCTAAGGAGTCTTTCCGGCACCTTGTAGGAAAAACTCCGATCTAGCTGTTCATGCACAATGTTGACGATCACGTCCGCGTAAAGCATGCAAATCTCTCCCAAGACAATACTTTTCTATGTACCACTTTACCATACGTGGCCCAAGCCTTCAAGGAATAACGCAAAAAAGCGGAAGAGCCACACTCGCGTGCGGCTCTTCCACTTTCTTATGAGGGGGGGAGATAGTTAACTATTAACTATCTAAATACATCATACCGAAGAATTGTGTTCGTTCTGTGTTTAAATAATTAAAAAATTGTAACTTGTTTACCCACATTTTTACGGTTTTACGTAATTTACGTTCACTATTTTACCTTTCGGAGTTTCCGCACGCCTGTATCCCCTCATGGTTTTTCTTATGAACTACTCGAGTTCGATGCACCCGAGCTACTGTTTCTGCTCTCTCTGTCGCGGATCATGTGCTGCAAAGTGATCAAAATGGCGATCACGACAGGCTCATATTCGGGCTTATAAATGTCAATGCAATACTTGTCATGAATTGAGATCAGCTTCTGACCGATCACGGCGATCACGCTGCCGTCCTTGTCATAGAGCTCGAAGTTCAGACCCAGAATATTGCCGCGTAGCTGCCATCCAAGGCCCTGAATGTTCGTCACGTCCTTGATGATGTGGAAGATTTCATTTGCGACTTCGAAATTCAGTCCATTTGCCATGGTCACGAAGTGTCTCTCATGCAGCGTAAAGATCTTTCTCTCGATGTGCGCCACGAACTGGCCGTTTGCATCCGTTACGTCGGTCTTGTCATGCAAAGAAATGACCTTTGCGCGCTTTGAAAGATATCTTACCGCACCGTTTTCATCCGTCACCTCAATGTGATGATGAAGGGAGAAAACCTTGGAAGAAGTAAACAGGGAATACGCAGGAGTACCAAACTTCTCCATGTTGTTAACGTTTGCGCCCTCTCCTGCCTCATGAAATCTGTGAATCGATGAAAATGCTCCCATGATTGCACCTCCTTGTTGAATGAATCTCTTTGTTTCATTCATGTATCCATTATATGCGATACCATGCATCAAATCCAGTCAGAAAAGCGCATATTAAGCTTCGCTATCGTGCGCCGATCGAAAGGTTTTGGTTCTTTTTCGAAACGCTCATCGTTTTTCATCTCAAATGATATAGTACCAAACGTCGCCCTGGGAAAGATCTTCGCGTTTGCCTTCCTTCCCCTCGGACTTATACTCCATCTCAAGGTTTTTCATGCTGACCCTCGTGTTGGCCTCAATGCTTCTGGTGATAAATGCGTTACCGCCGATCACCGCATTCTCGCCGATCACCGTATCGCCGCCGAGGATCGAAGCGCCGGCATAGATCGTTACGTTGTCGCAAATGGTCGGGTGACGCTTCTTTCCGGAGAGCTTCTGACCGCCCCTCGTGGAAAGCGCACCAATGGTCACGCCCTGATAGATCTTGACGTTCTTTCCAATGACGGAGGTCTCGCCGACAACAATGCCGGTGCCATGATCGATAAAGAAATACTTACCGATGGTCGCGCCAGGGTGAATGTCAATACCAGTTCTGGAGTGCGCATACTCCGTCATGAGTCTGGGCAGTACGGGCACATGCTCGAGATAGAGCTCATGCGCCAGGCGATAGATCGTGATCGCCATCAGACCGGGATAGGCCAAAATGATCTCCTCCATGCTGCCAGCGGCGGGATCTCCGTCATAGGTTGCCAGAAGGTCCGTCTCGACGTATTCGCGGATCATGGGGATCCTGTCGAAAAAGGTCTTACAAATGCGATAGCTCTCCTGCTTTCTCTCTTCCTCAGGAAGGGAGCCTCTTTCCTTGCCATAATCCAACGCCAGATAGATTTGCTTGCTGAGGTGATAGAACACGTCCTCGATCACAACGGCAAGATGGTGTTTGGGGTTATAGGTCTTATAGGAACGATCGCGAAAATAACCGGGATAAATGATGCCAAACAGATCCTGGATCAGTTCATGCACCTCGGTCTTATTCGGCTTGTTGTACAGGTCGATCTCGTCAATGGTCTTGCCACCTTCAAAATCCGAGAAAATGCTGTTGACAATGCGGTCGATCTCTTCGCCCTTGATGATCTCGTTCATGTCCGTCTCCTTTATCGCTTTGAATTATTTACTCCACAGATAGCAAAAGGCCTGGGTCCTTCCCGCAAAGAGCTCTGTCTTCAAAAGGGTTCGTACCTGCTCCTTGGTAAACCAGCCTGCCTCGATCTCCTCGACGGCAAAGCAGCTCTTTTGCAACGTGCCACGCGCCTTTCCAACGATGGTGATATTCGTTTCATTGCTAAAGCCGACGGCACTGAAGCTAAGGCCCATCATGTCATC
>JAFPRF010000282.1 GCA_017400965.1 Lachnospiraceae bacterium | reverse complement strand
GATGGATGAATATCATCATTGCCATAATAAATGCATCTTTTGCTTTATCGATCAAATGCCAAAGGGCATGCGCGAGACCCTGTATTTCAAGGATGATGACTCGAGACTCTCGTTCTTACAGGGAAATTACGTGACCCTCACCAATATGTCGGACAAGGACGTGGACCGCATTTGCAGATATCACCTAAGTCCGATTAATATTTCCTTCCAGACCATGAACCCGCAGCTTCGCTGCAAGATGCTGAACAACCGCTTCGCAGGCGACGCGTTAAAGAAGGTGGACCGCTTCATGGAGGCGGACATCATCATGAACGGACAGATCGTTCTTTGCAAGGGGATCAATGACGGGAAGGAACTGGAATTTTCGATCCAAGAGATGATGAAGTATGCGCCAAACCTACAGAGCGTATCGGTGGTGCCCGTGGGACTTTCGAAGTATCGCGAAGGCCTTTATCCCTTGGAGCCCTTTGAAAAAGAGGATGCCAAGCAGGTTTTGGAGCTGATCCACCGCTATCAGAAGATCGCTTACGAGAAGTTTGGTCTGCACTTTATCCATGCCAGCGATGAGTGGTACATTCTCGCGGACGAAGAACTGCCTGAGGAGGATCGCTACGACGGGTATCTTCAGCTGGAAAACGGCGTCGGCATGGTAAGGCTTTTGATCAATGAGTTTCATGAAGAGCTGGAGCGCAGAAAGGGATTAGGCCTGCTGCCGAATAACGATCTCAAGGCGGAGTATTCCCTTGCGACTGGGCGGCTCATCTATCCGGTCATTCAGGGCATGGCGGACGAGCTCATGGCCCTTTGCCCGGGACTAAAGCTTCACGTCTATGAGATCAGGAATGACTTTTTCGGGGAGCGGATCACGGTGTCTGGCCTTCTTACGGGGCAGGACATCATCGCGCAGATGAAGGACCGCGAAAAGGGAACAAGGCTGTATCTGCCATGTAACGTGCTGCGCAGCGGTGAGGACGTATTTCTCGATGACGTGCACGTGGGAGACATGGAAAAGGCTTTACAAGTACCGATTTATATTGTAAAATCAAGCGGGCGTGAGTTTGTGGAAGCCTTTTTGGATAATTAGTTTGAAGTTGTAGTGAGTTAGAAAGGTTGGTTAGAAATGAGTAAGAGCAGAAAGCCGATCGTTGCAGTGGTAGGAAGACCCAATGTCGGAAAATCAACGCTGTTTAACGCTTTGGCAGGAGAAAATATATCCATTGTAAAGGACACGCCAGGTATCACCAGAGACCGTATCTATACGGACGTGACCTGGCTTGAGCGTACCTTTACGCTGATCGACACGGGCGGTATCGAGCCCGATTCCAAGGACATTATCCTTTCGCAGATGCGGGAGCAGGCGCAGATCGCCATTGATACCGCGGACGTGATCATTTTCCTTGTGGACGTAAAGCAGGGACTTCAGGATGCGGATTCGAAGGTGGCAGACCTTCTTCGCAGATCCAAGAAGCCCATTGTTTTGGTGGTCAATAAAGTAGACGCCGTATCGAAATTCATGGCGGACGTCTATGAATTCTATAATCTGGGCATCGGCGATCCCATTCCCATCTCTGCGGCGAACAGACAGGGCCTCGGCGACATGCTCGAGGTCGTGACCTCGTATTTCCCTGAGGATACGGGAGCGGAGGAAGAGGACGATCGCCCGAAGGTCGCCATCATTGGTAAGCCAAACGTAGGTAAATCCTCCATCATCAATAAGCTCCTTGGAGAGAACCGCCTGATCGTTTCGGACATTGCGGGCACCACGAGAGATGCTGTGGACACCGAGATCAAGTATCATGGCAAGGAATACGTCTTCATCGATACCGCAGGTCTTCGCCGCAAGAATAAGATCAAGGAAGAGCTGGAGCACTTCATGATCGTGCGTACCGTGAGCGCCGTGGAGCGCGCGGACATCGCCGTTCTCGTTATCGATGCGAAGGAGGGCGTGACGGAGCAGGACGCAAAGATCGCCGGCATTGCGCATGACAGAGGCAAGGCCGTGATCATCGCAGTGAATAAGTGGGATGCGATCGAGAAGGACGACAAGACGATCTATCGCTTTACGGAAAAGATCAAGCAGACATTAAGCTTTATGCCCTATGCGGAAATGCTCTTTATCTCCGCGCAGACGGGCCAGAGAATGAATAAGCTGTTCGAGACTATCGACGTTGTCAGCGAGAATCACTCCATGCGCGTACAGACGGGTGTTCTCAACGAGATCATGACCCAGGCCGTTGCGATGCAACAGCCGCCCACCGATAAGGGCAAGCGTCTGAAGCTCTATTACATTACGCAGGTGGCGGTAAAGCCCCCGACATTCGTCATTTTCGTAAACGACAAGCAGCTAATGCACTTCTCCTACACGAGATATATTGAGAACCAGATCCGCGAGACCTTTGGCTTCCGCGGAACGCCGCTTCACTTTATCATTCGCGAGAGAAATGAAGAGAAGTAAGAAGAATCGAGGATAGCAACATGGTACGCGTCATTGCAATTTTGATCGGATATGTTTTTGGACTGTTTCAAACGGCCTTCTTTTATGGGAAATTACATGGGATCGACATTCGTGAGCACGGAAGCGGAAATTCCGGAACGACGAATGCGCTCCGCGTATTGGGAACGAAGGCTGGACTGATCGTATTTTTGGGAGATTGTCTGAAGTGCATTTTAGCCATAGTTGTAGTGAGACTGTTGTTTGGCAACAGCCATGAGGATATGATCAAGCTTCTTGCTCTGTATGCAGCCGCTGGCGCGATCTTAGGGCATAACTATCCGTTTTACATGGGCTTTAAGGGCGGTAAGGGCATCGCCGCAACTGCGGGGCTTGTGATCGCTTTTGATCCTTGGTTTACGCTGGTAGGCGTTGTGACGTTCTTTACGATCTTTTTCACGACGCACTTTGTATCCCTTGGATCGCTCTTGACTTATACCATTTTGATGATCATGTTGGTCATCTGCGGACAGCTTGACTATTTCCCTTACATGTCGCAGGGCGAACTGATCGAGATGTACGTGGTATTTGCATTTCTTATGGCATTGGCGTTTTGGAAGCATCGCGAGAACATTAAGCGCCTGCTTTCCGGAACGGAGAGAAAGACCTATCTGAGCAAGAAGAATAAAGTTGACTAAACGGGGGACGAGATATGGCACGAGTTGGTATTTTAGGCGGTGGTACCTGGGGCATTGCCTTGGCGCTGCTTTTGCATAAGAATGGTCATGAAGTGACGGTTTGGTCGGCTCTGGAGAAGGAGATCCAGATGCTACGCGATACACGCGAGCACAGCGGTCTTCCCGGAGTAAAGCTCCCGGAGGACATGATCTTTACGCTGAATGCCGCGCAGGCAGTTAAGGACCAGAACATTTTGGTCATGGCGGTGGCGAGCCGCTTTACGAGAAAGACGGCGGCGCAGATCGCATCCTTGGTTGCACCTGGGCAGATCATTGTGAACGTGGCGAAGGGTATCGAGGAAG
>JAFPRF010000281.1 GCA_017400965.1 Lachnospiraceae bacterium | reverse complement strand
TGCCGAAGCCCGTGGCACTCATGATGAAGATGACGGCGCAAAAGCCGAAGAAGGGTGCGGAGATCCAGAGCCAGTATTGTACTTCCATCCCTATCGGAACGGCGATCGCGCAGAGCTGGAACCTGAGACTGGCGCAGCGTTGCGGCGACATTGTCGGCAGAGAGATGATCGAATTTGGCGTGGACCTGTGGCTGGCACCGGCCCTCAATTTACACAGAGACGTGCGCTGCGGCAGAAACTTTGAGTATTATTCCGAGGATCCGCTGATCAGCGGTAAGTTCGCTGCGGCGATCACTAATGGCGTGCAGCGCCATCCCGGACGCGGCGTGACCATCAAGCATTACGCAGCCAACAATCAGGAGACCAACCGCGCAAACAACAACAGCTGCGTCAGCGAGAGAGCGATGCGTGAGATGTATCTGCGTGGTTTCGAGATCTGCGTGCGTGAATCGCACCCCGTAACGGTGATGACCTCGTACAACCTCTTAAACGGCATCCATACTTCCGAGCGCAAGGACTTAACGGACTGGGTACTGCGCAAGGAATTTGGCTTCCAGGGCATCGTCATGACGGACTGGATCGTCGGCGGCATGAGTGCGCCTGGCGTGGCACATCCCGGCGCAAAACCGTCACGCATCACGGCGTCCGGCGGCGAGCTGGTAATGCCTGGCTGTAAGGCGGACTTTGACGACCTGATGGATGCGCTGAAGTCCGGAAGGCTGACAAGAAAACAGCTTCTGATCAACGCCACGAAGCTGGTTGGCCTGATCAGAAGCATGAAAGAGGATGATACTTTTTTATAAGTCTTATTTCGTCATGAGGTAACCGGAAACGCTCAGTTCCTTGACCTCTTTGGTTTTCTTATCGAAACTGATGCGGAAGCTGGAGATCCAGATCGCTTTGTCCTCGCTGATGACGAATTTTGCGCGACTTCCTAGATTAAAGGTCGCGTCATTGTCTCTGGTGAAGGTGGTCGCGTAGGCGATCAGTTCGCTAAAGTCGACGGTGAGTGCCTGCGTCACTTCGGTATTACCGGAGGTGTGCATCGGAAGCTTTCCGTCAGCGAATTTTGCACTCGGGTGCGACGTGGTCTCAAGGCGGATCAGGCGATTGTAGCCTGCCACGTCTATTTCATTGGAGCCAGGATAATCACTTAAGGTGATGCGTTCACTGGTCAGGGTACCATATTCATCATAAGATTCAATCTGTTCCTTCTGCGCCTCGGAGAGTCCATTCTCCAAGGCGCTTTTTCCTTTGTAACCAAGGTTTTTCAGGGCGCGGTAGGTCCGCTTGATGGACTTTTCATCCTCTTTTTCGATATTCGCCATGGACAACATACTCGTTAAGCGCTTCATCTGCGAATTTATGGTCACGCGGTCATAGGAGAGCGGTCCAAAAAGGGAGAGGAGCGTCGCAACCATCAGCGCGAAGATCGTCCAAGAAATGGCCTGTCTCTCGCCGCGCAGCTGGATGAGGTAAAATACAAAGTAAATGATCTCACAGACGATCATGACAACGCCGAAGTAACGAGACGCCGTGTAGCCGTACTGGCCAATGCGAAGGCCAAGGCTCCAGATCTGCAAGAGGACGAAGGGCAGGAAGACGAAGGGCAGGAACTTCGCGGCTTTGTTTAGGAAGCCTTCCTTTTGCTCCATGCCGTGCACGCAGGTCCAGATCGGCATGCCAATGCTAAAGAGTCCGGCGAGGATGTAGAAGATCTTATTGGACGGGATGTCGCGGGTGATGAAGACCTTCAGGATGTACAGGTAAATAATGGCAAACGCCACGAGGAGCATGGGCAGGAGCACGTACTGGATGCAGACGCGGAAGAACTTCCCAGGCTCTTCGTTTTTACTGGAGATGGCCTTTAGGCACATCGGTACGTAGATGCCGCTGGCGAGGAAAATCTCCACCTGCGACAGGAGGTCGCCGGTCTTACAGATCAGCGCGTCGAAGATGAGGACGATGATGGCGAGGCCCGCTGCAAAGAGGCCGTAGATCACGGAGGACTTGATCAGCTCGAGAAAGGCTTTCGTCGCGTAGACCTCAAAGTCGTCTTCGAGGCGGCGGAACATGTGCCAGATCGCGAGGCCAACGAGGATCGTACCCTCTACGCCAAGGAGCTTCGCTGCGGTTTCCTGAACAATGTCTGCATTCATTCCAAGGATGGTTTCCGCCTTGCTA
>JAFPRF010000280.1 GCA_017400965.1 Lachnospiraceae bacterium | reverse complement strand
TGATGGAGCGGCTTGTGACCTATGACAAGGAGCAGTGGACGGAGTATCAAAACTATCGCAAGTACTTAGAGCTTTGTGAATACCAGTTGGAGATCGAGAAGGACATTCTCGATCAGATTCGCGAGAACGTGGAGCTGGAGCAAAACACCCTCGAGCTTTTCATGGAGCAGAAAAAGAAAGACATCGAGGCCTATGAGAATGACATCGTCAACAAGGAGAAGGCCATCGAGGAATACGAGGCCATGATCAAGGAGCAGGACGAGGAGATCAAGGCCCTCGAGGCGGCGCTGGCAGCGGAGCGTAAGAAGCTCTCCGTGCAGCGTACCTATGACGGCGGAACCTTTGTGTTCCCGCTGGAGAGTTACACCAGAGTCAGCGATCCTTACGGCTGGAGAATCCATCCTATTCTGAAGGTGAAGCAGTTCCACAACGGCATCGACCTTGCGGCCCCGAAGGGTACGAAGATCTACGCGGCGTATGACGGCGTGGTCGTTGCGGCGGCTTACAGCTCGACGATGGGCAATTACGTGATGATCGATCACGGCGATAACTTGTACACGATTTACATGCACGCGTCCACCCTGAAGGTATCTGAGAATGCGGTGGTAACGCGCGGACAGACCATAGCGTTGGTGGGTTCCACGGGTCGGTCGACCGGTAATCACCTGCACTTTAGCGTTAGAAGAGACGGAGAGTACGTAGCACCTTTGGACTATATCGTACTGCCGTAAAGAGGCTTTGGTTTTTGGCCTCTTAAGGAGAATTTGGAATGGATCAAAACAATCAATATTATGACATGGATTCCTATCGCGAGGGGAATGCCATCGATAAAAAGAAGAAAAAGAAGGACAACGGCGCTTTTTGCGGCGGCCTCGCGGTTGGTATTTTTGGAACCTTACTTGTGACCTGCATTATTGCCATCATCTACTGGAATTCCAGTAATGCGGGCCCTGCGATCAACGTAAACGACGATGATGCAGTGACCGCTTCGACCACTACGCGTGCTTCCTCTTCGAAGTCGAAGAGTACGAAGAACGTAAAGGCCGATGGGTTTGTCACGGAGGAGATGATCACGAAGCTCAACTACCTCTACGACATGATCCGCTCGGAGTACTTCCTCGAGGAGGTGTCCGATGAGGATCTGGCGGACGGCATCTATAAGGGCATGATGGATGCCCTCGGAGATCCTTACTCAGAGTATTACACCATGGCGGAATTCGAGGAACTGATGCAGAGCTCTTCCGGCGTTTACTATGGCATTGGCGCATACGTGAGCATGGATGAGACGACAAACATCCCGAGGATCAGCGGCGTCTTTAAGGATAGCCCCGCAGAGCGCGCAGGCTTCCGCACGGACGACCTGATCTACATGGTGGAAGGGGATATGACTTCAGGTAAGACCCTAACGCAGGTGGTCATGCAGATCCGCGGCGAAGAGGGCACGGAGGTGCACGTCACCATCATCCGCGATGGCAAGCAGATGGAAATGACCGCGATCCGCGGACGCGTGGAAAGCCCGACGGTGGAGACGGAGATGCTCGAAAACGGCATGGGCTATCTGCAGATCACCGAGTTTGACGACGTAACGACAAATCAATTCAAGGATGGCATGCAGGAACTGTACAACCAGGGCATGAAGGGCCTCATCTTAGACCTGCGCGCAAACCCCGGCGGAAATCTCTCGACTGTGGTTCAGATCGCACAGCAGCTCCTTCCCGAAGGTCTCATCGTTTACACGGAGGACAAGGAAGGCAACCGCAAGGATTATAAGTGTAAGGGCGACAAGGAAATCCAGATCCCGATGGTGGTCCTGATCGACGGCAATTCCGCGAGTGCAGCGGAGATTTTAGCCGGCGCCATTCAGGATTACGGTAAAGGTACATTGGTCGGCAAGACGACCTTCGGTAAGGGCATCGTTCAGTCCGTGATCCCGTCCAAGGACGGCACGGCAGTGAAGATCACCGTCAGCGGTTACTTTACGCCGAAGGGCAGAAACATTCACAAGATCGGCATCGAGCCTGACATCGACTGCGATTTCGACGGAACACTTTACTATAATGTGGACGATCCCGTCGACACCCAGCTGGAGAAGGCCAAGGAAGTTTTGAAGGGCCTCATGAAGAAATAATGAGATGAGAAAGTACAGAACAAACATTCGATTTGTCTGTACTTTTTCTTTGTCATCTGCTATACTGAGAATGTGGCGCTCATGCGCCCGGTTGAGAGAATTTGGTAGTTTTGGATAAAGCAATAGGTGAAGCATGGATCATTTTGTGATACACTCGGAATATCAGCCGACCGGCGATCAGCCGCAGGCGATCAAGGAGTTAGTGGAGGGTTTCAAGGCGGGCAACCAGTTTGAAACCCTGCTTGGCGTGACTGGTTCCGGAAAGACGTTTACGATGGCGAACGTGATCGCGGCGCTGAATAAGCCGACGCTGGTGATCGCGCACAATAAAACTTTGGCGGCGCAGCTCTATGGGGAGTTCAAGGAGTTCTTTCCCGAGAATGCGGTGGAGTATTTTGTCAGTTACTATGATTATTATCAGCCGGAGGCTTACGTGCCTCAGTCGGATACCTACATCGCGAAGGACTCGTCCATTAACGATGAGATCGATAAGCTGCGGCTTTCCGCAACGGCGTCCCTGACGGAGCGACGCGACGTGGTGGTCGTGGCCAGCGTGTCCTGCATTTATGGTCTGGGTAGCCCGGACGAGTACCAGGACATGGTGGTGAGTCTGCGACCTGGGATGACGAAGGACAGAGATCAGGTGCTGCGAGAGCTTGTGGACATGCAGTACGTGCGCAATGATCTGGATTTGGAGCGCGGTACGTTCCGCGTGCGCGGCGACGTGCTGGAGGTCTATCCGGCCCAGGGCGGCGATTTCCTGATCCGCATTGAATTTTTCGGCGATGAGATCGACCGAATCTGTCAGGTAGAGCAGCTTTCGGGTAAGGTGCACGCAACGCTGCAGCACGTGGCGATCTTTCCCGCGTCGCATTACGTCGTGGCACCGGAAAAGATCAAGATCGCCTGCGACAACATTGAAAAAGAGTTGGAGGAGCGCGTCAAGTATTTTAAGAGCGAGGACAAACTCATTGAGGCGCAGCGCATTGCAGAGCGCACGAACTTTGACGTGGAGATGTTGCGTGAGACGGGCTTTTGCTCAGGCATCGAGAATTATTCGAGGCACCTTGTGGGTTCCGCGCCTGGCGCACCGCCCATGACGCTGATGGACTTCTTCCCGGATGATTTCCTGATCATCATCGACGAGTCCCACATGACGATCCCACAGATCGGCGCGATGTATTCGGGCGACCGCTCGCGTAAGACGACCCTCGTGGATTACGGGTTCCGCCTGCCGTCAGCCCTTGATAACAGGCCCCTAAACTTCCAGGAATTTGAAGATCACATTGATCAAATGCTGTTCGTGTCTGCAACGCCTGCAAAGTATGAGGAGGAACATGAGCTCCTGCGGACGGAGCAGATCATCCGTCCCACCGGACTGCTTGATCCGGAGGTTTTCGTACGCCCCGTGGAAGGGCAGATCGACGACCTTCTCGGCGAGATC
>JAFPRF010000279.1 GCA_017400965.1 Lachnospiraceae bacterium | reverse complement strand
AGCGGTCATGAAGCCGATCACGGAGATCGCGGCAAAGCTTGACATTACACCAGATGATCTCGAAATGTATGGAAAGTATAAAGCAAAGCTTTCTGAGGAGTTTCTAAATAGCATACAGGACAGACCAAACGGTAAGCTGATTCTGATGACGGCGATCAATCCTACCCCCGCAGGTGAGGGTAAGACCACGACCACCGTTGGACTTGGCGAAGCCTTTGGCAAGATGGGGAAGAAGGCAGTTATCGCGCTTCGCGAGCCCTCCCTTGGACCCTGCTTTGGCATTAAGGGTGGCGCTGCAGGCGGCGGCTATGCGCAGGTTGTTCCAATGGAAGAGCTGAATCTTCATTTTACCGGAGATTTTCATGCGATCACATCCGCAAATAACCTTTTGGCAGCACTTTTGGACAATTCCATGCAGCAGGGAAATCCTCTGAACATCGATCCCAGACAGGTTGTTTGGAAGAGATGCCTTGACATGAATGACAGAGCGCTCCGCAACGTGATCGTGGGCCTTGGCGGCAAGACCGAAGGCGTTCCTCGCGAGGATCATTTCGTGATCACCGTAGCCAGTGAAATCATGGCGATCCTTTGCCTTGCAACGGACATGAAGGACTTAAAGGAGAGACTCTCCAGGATCGTGGTTGCATATAATTATCAGGGAGAGCCCGTAACGGCTGGACAGCTGCAGGCAGTTGGCTCCATGGCAGCGCTCCTTAAGGATGCGATCAAGCCGAACCTGATCCAGACCTTAGAGCATACGCCCGCGCTTGTTCATGGCGGACCTTTCGCGAATATTGCGCATGGCTGTAACTCCGTTCGTGCGACGAAGGCAGCACTGAAGATGGCAGATTACGTTATCACCGAGGCAGGCTTTGGCGCGGATCTTGGCGCAGAGAAATTCTTTGACGTTAAGTGCAGAATGGCTGGATTAAAGCCTGATGCAGTGGTACTCGTGGCAACCATTAGGGCCCTGAAGTATAATGGCGGCGTTCCCAAGGCAGAGCTTTCCGCTGAGAATCTGGATGCGCTGAAGAAGGGTATCGTGAATTTGGAGAAGCATATTGAGAATCTCCAGAAGTACGACGTGCCCGTGATCGTAACCCTGAATTCCTTTGTGACCGACTCCGAAGCAGAGACGGCTTACGTAAAGAATTTCTGCGAGGAGAGAGGCTGTGAGTTCGCTCTTTCTGAAGTATGGGCAAAGGGCGGCGAAGGCGGAATTGCACTCGCAAAGAAGGTTCTGAAGACCTTAGAGGAAAAGGAGAGCAAGTTCCATCCGCTGTATCCTGATGAGCTGAGCCTCACCGAGAAGATCGAGACCGTCGCAAAAGAGATTTATGGCGCTGGTAGCGTAAAATATGCACCTGCAGCCGTAAAGCAGCTTAAAAAGCTCGAAGAGCTGGGCTTTGGCAACATGCCTGTCTGTATGGCGAAGACGCAGTACTCCTTATCCGATGACGCAACGTGCCTTGGAAGACCCGAAGGATTCGAGATGAACGTGCGTGAAGCCTATGTTTCCGCGGGTGCAGGATTCGTTGTTGTACTGACTGGAACGGTCATGACCATGCCTGGTCTTTCTAAGAGTCCTGCTGCTTACAACATCGACGTAAACGACGAAGGAAAGATCACCGGATTGTTCTAATTGCTCTTGAAAAGACATGGAAAATTCGGTAAAATAGATTAGATGTGATAAAAAATCGACAATAAAATAGCGAAAGAAAGGGAATGAGAATATGCCTACGATTATTGACGGAAAAGCAATTTCGACCCAGATCAAGGACGAGTTAAAGGAACAGGTTGCAAAGATGAAGGCTGACGGAATCACGCTGTGTCTTGCCGTGATCCAGGTTGGCGCTGATCCCGCATCCTGCGTTTACGTTCGCAATAAGAAAAAGGCATGTGAGTACATTGGTATCGAATCCCTTTCCTATGAACTTCCGGAGGAGACAACGCAGGAAGAATTGCTTGGAATTATCAAAGAGCTCAATGCTCGTAAGGACGTGAATGGCATTCTCGTTCAGCTTCCCCTGCCCAAGGGCCTTGATGAAGAGAAGATCTTGGATGCCATCGATCCCTTAAAGGACGTAGATGGATTCCATCCCATGAACGTTGGTAACCTGAGCATCGGCAGAAAGGGCTTTGTTTCTTGTACGCCCGCCGGCGTGATCCAGCTCTTAAAGCGTTCCGGCATCTCCATCGAGGGCAAGGAATGCGTTGTTGTCGGCAGAAGTAACATTGTTGGAAAGCCCATGAGCATGCTCTTACTTCGCGAGAATGGCACCGTGACCACGGCCCACAGTCGAACGAAAAACTTACAGGAAGTAACAAAGCGTGCTGACATCTTAGTTGCAGCCGTTGGTAAGCCTCGCATGATCACCGCGGATTACGTCAAGGAAGGCGCAGTCGTGATCGACGTAGGCATTCACAGAAATGAAGACAATAAGCTCTGCGGAGACGTAGATTATGAGAACGTTGCACCGAAGTGCAGCGCCATTACGCCAGTTCCCGGCGGCGTTGGCCCTATGACCATCGCAATGCTGATGAAGAACTGCGTAGAATCTTATTCCCTGCAAAACAACTGATCGGAGGAAAAAGGAAATGCAATGCCCAAATTGTGGGGCGGAGCTTCCAGAAGGGTGTCTGATCTGCGAAAAATGTGGAGAAGAGATTCAGATCGTTCCTGAGTATGATCCAACGTTGGAAGCCTTGATCGGCGTCGAGAAAGAGGATCAGACGGATGATGAGGCAGAGGAAGAACAGGCAGATGAAAAGCCAGTAAAGCGCCATAAGCAATATGCGATGCGGGCGCTTATCGCGGTTTTATCCATCGCCGTCATCGTTTTGATCGTTCTAACGCGCATGAACGTCGCGCATTCTCAGTCGGCCGAGTTTCAGATCGCGATGGCTGAAAAATCCAAAAACACGGGCGATTATACCAAAGCCTTGGAGTATTATAATCGCGCGATCGAATTGGACGGCGAGAACGTGGATCTTCTTGTGGAAGCGGCAAAGATCTATTTCTTCCAAAACAACCAGGTTTGGTATGAAGCAATGCTGAAGCGGATCATGACCCATTCCAATGCAACGGAAGGTCATATCGCCTGGGCCAGGGAGAGGCTTATCCCAGTCATGGTCAAAAAAGGCGACTTTGAAGGCATCTGTAAGATGGTGAACGCGAGCGGCGATGAGAGCCTTATGACGCAATATGCGGAATATTTAGCACCTACGCCTGAGTTATCCATGGAAGGTGGCGAATATGAAGATATCCAGTCACTGACGATCTCTTCCGAAGCAGAAGGAAACATCTATTATACAACGGACGGTTCCGTGCCTGGTGATAACAGTATCCCTTATACGATGCCCATTGTACTGGATGAGGGAACAACTACCGTAAAAGCTTGCCTGATCAATGCGTATGGCGTCAAAAGCGCGATCGCAGAGGGCACTTACGTGATCAAGAACACTATTTCCCAATAGGGGAGTAAAGATACAATTGTCCTAGAAGGACGGAGAGGTGGAGTATGTACAAGATTTTAAAGAAACAGGAACTGACGACAAACATTTATCTGATGGACGTGGAGGCCCCCAGAGTAGCAGAGAGATGCCTTCCCGGACAATTTGTCATCGTGCGCATGGATAAGGATGCGGAGAGAATCCCTCTGACCATATGTGATTATGATCGCAAGGCCGGAACGATCACCATCGTTTTCCAGACCGTTGGAGCTGGTACGACAATGATGGCGCAGTTAAGCGAAGGAGATTCCTTCCATGATTTTGTTGGACCTCTTGGTTGCCCTTCCGAGCTCGTGAAGGAGGATCTCGAGAGCCTTAAGAAAAAGAACATTCTGTTTGTTGCCGGTGGCGTAGGTACTGCTCCCGTATATCCTCAGGTGAAATGGCTTCATGAGAACGGTGTTGCAGCTGACGTCATCATGGGTAGCAAGACCAAGGATCTTCTCATTCTTGAGAAGGAGATGGAGGCTGTTGCAGGTAACCTTTACGTGACCACCGATGACGGCTCCTACGGCAGAAGCGGCATGGTAACGCAGGTGATCAAGGACCTCGTTGGAGAAGGCAAGAAGTATGACGTTTGCATCGCGATCGGACCCATGATCATGATGAAGTTTGTATGCTTACTCACGAAGGAATTAGAGATTCCCACCATTGTCAGCCTGAACCCCATCATGGTAGATGGTACTGGAATGTGCGGCGCTTGCCGCGTAACGGTTGGCGGCAAGGTAAAGTTTGCTTGTGTTGACGGCCCTGAGTTCGACGGCCATCAGGTAAACTTCGACGAAGCTATGAGAAGACAGACCATCTACAAGACCGCAGAGGGCCGCGCAATGCTTGCACTGCAAGAGGGCGACACCCATCACGGTGGATGCGGAAAATGCAACTAAATCGAAATCTGGAAAGGACATGGTGAGATAAATGGACGTTATGACGAAAATTCCCGTTCGGGAGCAGGATGCCAAGGTTAGAGCAACCAACTTCGAGGAGGTTTGCCTTGGTTATAACATGGAGGAGGCACAGTGTGAGGCTTCCAGATGTATCAATTGTAAGAATGCACAGTGTGTAAAGGGTTGTCCCGTTGCGATCGACATCCCCGCATTTATTCATGAAGTAAAAGAAGGCAATATCGAGAAGGCTTATCAGATCATCAGCGAATCCAGCGCACTTCCTGCAGTTTGCGGACGTGTTTGCCCTCAGGAGAGCCAGTGTGAAGGTAAGTGTATCCGTGGCATCAAGGGCGATCCCATCTCCATCGGTAAGTTGGAGCGTTTCGTAGCTGACTGGGCAAGAGAGAATGGCATCAAGCCCCAGGGCGCTACCGAGAAGAAGGGTAAGAAGGTTGCAGTCATTGGTTCTGGCCCTGCTGGTCTTACCTGCGCAGGTGACCTCGCAAAGGCTGGCTATGACGTAACGATCTTCGAGGCACTGCATGAGGCAGGCGGCGTACTCGTATATGGTATCCCTGAGTTCCGTCTTCCCAAGGAAGCCGTTGTTGCAAAAGAGATCGAGAACGTAAAGTCTCTCGGCGTAAAGATCGAGACCAACGTAGTCATCGGTAAGTCCGTTACCATCGACGAGCTGATGGAGAAGGAAGGCTTCTCTGCAGTATTCATCGGTTCCGGCGCAGGTCTTCCCAAGTTCATGGGTATCCCTGGTGAGAACTCCAACGGCGTATTCTCCGCAAACGAGTATCTTACCAGAAGCAATTTGATGAAGGCATTTAACCCTACGTCTCCGACCCCGATCATGAGAGGTCACAAGGTAGCCGTTGTCGGCGGTGGTAACGTAGCAATGGATGCTGCAAGAACCGCTCTGAGACTTGGCGCTGAGGTGCATATCGTATACAGAAGAAGTGAGGAAGAGCTTCCCGCGAGAGTGGAAGAAGTGCATCACGCAAAGGAAGAGGGCATCATCTTTGACCTTCTGACCAATCCTACCGAGATCATCGCTGATGAAAAGGGTTGGGTAACCGGCATGAAGTGCATCAAGATGGAGCTTGGCGAGCCTGATGAGTCCGGCAGACGTCGTCCCGTAGAGGTTCCCGGTTCTGAGTTCGTTATGGAGCTCGACACCGTGATCATGTCCCTTGGTACCTCTCCGAATCCTCTGATCTCTTCCACGACCGAAGGCCTTGAGACCAATAAGTGGAAGTGCATCATCGCTAATGAGGAAAATGGTAAGACCACGAAGGAAGGCGTTTACGCAGGCGGAGATGCCGTTACCGGCGCAGCAACCGTAATTCTTGCAATGGGGGCAGGAAAGGCTGCAGCAAAGGGCATTGACGAATATTTAAGCAAATAAGACTTTTCGTATGAAAGGCGGTAGGGGTTATGGCTTGGTGTCCGGTTTGTAAGAATGAGTATCGTCCTGGGATCAAGATCTGCGCGGATTGCGGTGCGGAGCTTGTGGAATCTCTTGACGAGAATCCTTCGAAAGCGTTGATCTATGGGCAAAAGGAGCTGATGGACGACATCAATGGATTTCTGAAATCCAATGGTGTCAAAGAAAGCGGCGTCTTATATGATCCTACTTCAGGCAACAGTTACGTTAATGTTCCAGAGTCTGATCTGAAGAGATGTACGGATCTTTTGAACGTTTACATGAACGAGCGTGAGAGTCGCATGAAGCAAAAGGCCATGCAAGAGGCCGTTGCAAACGCGACGCCGGAGCAGCTGGAAGTCATGAAGAAAATGGCTGCAGCGCAGCAATCTGCCATGACCCGTAAACCAGCCGTTTACGAGAGCAGCAAAAAGAAAATGGAGGAGAACAAAGCCTCCGCATGGAGCCTTTTGATCGCTGGACTTGGCGGCATAATATTTATCGTATTGTGCCTCACTGGCGTGATCCCGGCAAATAATTTCTTCCAAGGCTCCTATCTGTTCTTTGGCATTATGGGCGGCCTTTGCCTGATCTTTGTTGTAGCAGGCATTGTTTCGTTCAAGAGCGCCAAGGGCTTTGAAAAGGACGTAGAGTCCGAGAATAGCTTAAAGGCAACCCTCGAAACTTGGTGTAAGGAAAACCTTCGCGGCGAGGACATTGATCGCTACATCAAGATGAGAGACCCGAGCCTTGAAGGAGAATCGTTGTTCTTCCCGAGAAACGAGTTGATTAAAGCCAGGATCAATCATCAGTTCATGAATCTGGATCAGGATTTCCTGGATCGTTTCGTGGATGACGTGGTATATGAAATGGTTTATCCGAACGAGGAAGCGTAATCCATGAAGGTAACGATCCTCTGTGTCGGTAAAATCAAAGAAAAGTTCTATAGAGAAGCCATTGCAGAATTTGAAAAGCGGCTCAGTAGGTATTGCACCTTGGAGATTGTAGAAGTTGCAGATGAGCAAACGCCCGACGGTGCTTCGCAGGCTCTGCAGGACCAGATCAAGGAAAAAGAGGGCGAAAGACTTCTTTCGAAGATCAAGGAAGACGCCTATGTTGTCACATTGGAGATCCTTGGTAAGAAATTGACATCCGAAAAGTTTTCCGCATTCTTGGAAGATGCGATGGTCAAAGGCAAAGGACAGGTCGTATTCGTGATCGGCGGATCGCTGGGACTGGCGAAAAGCGTTACTTCAAGATCCAACGCGGCGATCAGTTTTTCCGACATGACCTTTCCGCACCAACTGATGCGCGTGATCCTCTGTGAGCAGATTTATCGCGGATTTCGGATCTCGCGCAACGAACCCTATCATAAATAGCTTATGACAAGTAAAAAAGAAAGCAAAGAGCTGAAAAAGAAAAAAGAGCTTGCATTACAGGTGATCGAGCGGCTTAAGGAAGAATATCCCAATTCCGACTGTACGCTGGAATATGACCGCGAGCAGGCGTGGAAATTGTTGGTCAGCGTAAGACTTGCAGCGCAGTGTACGGACGCGAGAGTGAATGTCGTTGTGGAAGAGCTCTATAAGCATTTTCCGACGGTGGAAGCACTTGCAGATGCTCCCGTAGAAGAAATTGAAAAGCTCGTTCATCCCTGCGGGCTTGGAAATAGTAAGGCGAGAGACATCAGTGCCTGCATGAAAGTACTGCGAGATCAGTATAGTGGCCGCGTGCCAGATACAATGGAGGAGCTTTTAAAGCTTCCCGGCGTTGGCAGAAAGAGCGCCAATCTGGTATTGGGTGACGTTTATGGAAAGCCCGCGATCGTGACGGATACACATTGTATCAGGCTGTCAAACCGGATCGGTTTTGTTGACGGGACCACGGAGCCTGGGAAAGTGGAGCGTGAGCTTTGGAAGATCATTCCGCCCGAGGAAGGTAATGACCTTTGCCATAGGCTTGTAGACCACGGAAGAGCCGTTTGCACGGCCAGAACAAAGCCCTATTGTGATAGATGCTGCCTCGCAGATATTTGTGCAAAACGGGGCGTTTAACAAAGGTTGCAGGTTGGGGACTGCTTTCGAGGTAAGGGGGTAATCGCATGAGAATGACTGACATCATCATGAAGAAGCGAGACGGCGGAGAGCTTTCTAGGGAAGAACTCCGCTTTTTTGTTGAAAAATACACCTCTGGGGAGATTCCGGATTACCAAGCATCGGCCCTTATGATGGCGATCTTTTTCCAAAAGATGACGGAAAAGGAAACCTTTGAGCTTACTCAGGCTATGGCAGAGAGCGGCGAGATGCTGGATCTTTCCGATATTAAAGGCGTGAAGGTGGATAAGCATTCTACCGGTGGCGTAGGCGATAAGACGAGCCTTGCGCTCACACCCATGGTTGCAGCCTGTGGGCTGCCCGTGGCTAAGATGAGTGGAAGAGGTCTTGGACATACCGGTGGTACCATTGATAAACTGGAAAGCTTTCCAGGCTTTTCGACTTCTTTAACCGCAGAGAAGTTCCGTGAAAACGTAAACTCAATTGGCATTGCGATCATGGGACAGACGGCGGATTTGGCGCCCGCGGATAAAAAGCTCTACGCACTCCGCGACGTAACTGCGACGGTAGATAATCTTTCCTTGATCGCCAGCTCGATCATGAGTAAAAAGCTTGCAAGCGGCGCAGATGCCATTGTTTTAGACGTTAAGACCGGAAGTGGCGCCTTCATGAAAAAAGAAGAGGATGCCTTTGCGCTGGCGCAGGAGATGGTTAAGATCGGTAAAAATGCCGGGCGAAAGATGCGCGCCCTCATCACCGACATGGATCAGCCTCTGGGCAATGCCATTGGTAACGCCTTGGAAGT
>JAFPRF010000278.1 GCA_017400965.1 Lachnospiraceae bacterium | reverse complement strand
GGCCGTCTCGACCTTTACGCCGAGCATGTCCAGCACCGTGGCTGCCACGTCGGCAAACGTCTCCCTTGTGCCATAGTCCTTTGGCGTGACCCCCGGTCCGTAGGCCAAAAACGGTACGTACTCTCGCGTGTGATCCGTCGTTGCCAAATAGGCAGGATCGCACCCGTGGTCTGCCGTGATCATCAGGCAGTCTCCTTCGCGGAGCTTCCCTAAGATTTCAGGCAATCTCTCATCAAAGTAGGTTAACGCTTTCGCATAGCCGTCCACGTCCCTACGGTGCCCATAGAGCATGTCATAATCCACTAAATTCGTAAAACATATGCCTTGAAAATCCCTTTCCATCCATTCCAGCGTTCTCTCGATGCCTTCCTCATTGCCAGAGGTGTAGACATGCTCCGTAATGCCCTGTCCCGCGAAAATGTCATAAATTTTGCCCACCGCAAGTACTTCCATGCCAGCATTCTGAATATGATCTAGCATGGTCGGCGCCGGTGGAACAAGTGAAAAATCATGACGACGGGGCGTTCTGGTAAAAGGACCGTCCTCAGGGCCCACAAAGGGCCTTGCGATCACGCGTCCAACGCCATGTTCGCCCTGTAAGATCTCTCTTGCAATGCGGCAATATTCATAAAGCTTTTCAGGCGGCACAAGGTCCTCATGCGCCGCGATCTGGAAAACGCTGTCTGCTGAAGTATACACGATGAGATCGCCCGTCTGCAAGTGTTTTTTTCCATAGTCTGCGATCACCGCCGTTCCGGAGTAGGGCTGATTACATAAAACGCCCCTGCCCGTACGCTTTGTAAACTCGTCCAAAACCTCTTTCGGAAAGCCGTTCGGATAGGTCGGAAGGGGCTTTGGAGATACCACGCCTGCGATCTCCCAGTGGCCGATGGTCGTATCCTTACCCATGGACTTTTCGCGCAGTCTCGCATAGGCACCGATCGGGGCAACGCACTTCTCTCCTACGCTGACGCCGTCAATATTAAACAGTCCAAGCCTTTGCAGATTCGGGACGCGGAAAAAGGGACTTCCCGCAACACTGCGAAGCGTGTTGACGTTCACGTCCCCAAAGGCCTTTGCATCCGGCTCTTCCCCAATTCCAAAACTGTCTAATACGATCAAAAAAATGCGATTCATTTTCATGGAACCCTTCCATCTCATTCCGTGCGGAACGAGGATATCTCATTTCGTAATTCTTTTACGTTTTGCTCCAGCGTCTTCGATACGTTGTTTAAGTTATCGATGCCCCCCGTCAGGCTAGAGAGCGCCTCGGAAACGGATGCGGTATTCTTTGCCGTATCTGCGATGATCTCGGAAATGTTTTCCACCGCGCGCAACGTTCTCTCTCTCTCGAGATCCGTCTTCTCGGTATGGGACATAACCTTCTGTACTCTCTCCATGAGCTCCGCCATCTGTGCGTTCATCTCACCGAAGATCACAACCATCTCTTCCACGACCTGCGTCTGGGAGCTTACCATCTTTCTCGCCTGCTCCGCGGAAGAAACGCTCTTCTTCGAACTTTCCAGAATATAGGCTACGTTGCCCTTGATCTCCTCTGCAGCCTTTGCACAGTCATCCGCCAGCTTTCGGATCTCCATGGCTACGACTGCGAAGCCCTTACCGGCCTCACCCGCTCTTGCCGCCTCAATGGAAGCATTCAAGGAAAGCAGATGCGTTTGCTTCGAGATCTCCGTGATCACGCCGACGATCTGATTGATCGTGGAGGTCTGACTCTTTAACTTTTCAATGTTTGTACTTACTTCCGCGGTAATGTCGGAGGTCTGCTTTGCATGTTCGCCCAGAACGGCAACCTTCTCCTCGCCATTGTCGATCATGGCCTCCGTCTGACCGATGCTCTCCTTCATCTGGTCGATGATGCGATTCATCTCCTGGATCTCGCGGGACAAGGCATTGGCCCGCTCCACGCAATCCTGCGCATGCGCTGCCTCGTTTTCCATGTCGGCATTGATGCCTTCGATGACGGTGGAAATCTCGCTGGAATGGCCCACTACGTCCGCTGACACGCCTTGTACGTTCTGCGCGGAATCCTCCAGGTTTGTCGCGGCATCCTCCACCTTCTGTACGAGCTTTTTCGTATTCTCGATCATGTGGTTCGCGCTCTCCGCGATCCCAGAGAATTCATCCTTGCCATGTACGGCAATCGCTACGGTCAGATCACCCTCGGCCACCTCGCCAAAACCATTGTTAAGGCTTCTCATATTCTTTTGGATACCCGAAATGATCAGGTATGCTAGGAAAGTACATACAAGCGCCGATATCAAAACTACAATGATCGATGCGATCTGAATGTCTTTCGCCTGACTGGTGATGACGGCAGTCGGAACGAGCGCACAGACCATGAAGCCCGTCGATTCACTCTTTGCGTAGATGAACATGTGCTTTTGGCCCTGCCATCTGACGCCCTTGACGTGTCCGCTCATCTCAGAAGAGTTTTTTGCATTTTCAAAGAATTCCTGTCCAAGGAAGATGTTTTCTCCCTCATCCGCGTGCAATGCGCCATCCTCCGCAATGGTCAGCTCTCTTCCGCCGGGCGTGATAAATCCCACGATGCTTCCCTCTCCCAGATCCAGGAGATCGAGCATCTCCTTTACCTTCTCCGTCGATAGGTCCACGATCACAACGGAGCGGTTATTTAAAGACATGACCTGATAGGCCATAACGTAATCTGAAGTTTTCACGCCTAGCTTTTCGTCCAAAAGCAGGTGGTCGTCAATCCAGTTATCAAAAGTTCCCGTCGCCTTTTGCACGTCTTCCAGATACTCTTCCTTAAATCCATTGGCCACCGTGGAGATCGCAGTGGATAACAAGCGGTACTCCTTCGAAGGTATGATATGAATGTCCTTTACGGCATGATTTCCTACCTGCAGCTCTACAAGGTCCAAGCGAAGTTGCGCCAAAATCTGCGTTTCTTCATGGGGCTGATCCTTATAAGTGCCAAGATATACAGCTTTAATGTCCTTATCCAGGACAAATCCAGTGGCGGAGGTCTTAATGAATTCGCAGTTGCTCTCAATATTGGCGCGTGCAAGCTGAACCGCCTGCACGGTCGAGGCAGCGAATTTTTCACGCATTCCCTCTCTTGCCTTCTCATGGGAAATGATGGCGATCAAGATCATGCAAAAGATTGGCACGACGAATCCAATGATCAGTTTCGCGCGAATGCCGAGGAAGGACAGATCCAAGTGCAGTGACTTTTTGGTTTTATTCTTCTCATCTCCCATAATAAGCCCTCCAATCCAATTTAAATATACTACGTTTCGGCCGAATTGAAAAGCATTTCTCGCGTTTTCGGCAAAAGAAAACCGACGCGGAAAAATCCGCGCCGGTCTGTTGTTTTTTTGTTTTTTGAAAGAATTACTTCTTCCAAGCGTCGTACTGCTTCTGGAACTCAGCAAGAACCTTCTGATATCCAGCTGCATCGAGCTTCTTTAAGTACTCATCGATCTTAGCGTCAACTTCGGATGCCTTGAATCCGCCATTCTCCAGCTGGAATCCGTAGTCATCGAAGAGTGCGGTACAAGCGGTGAACTCAGCCTCAACAGGGGTCTTGTCGAAACGGAAACCTGCTGCGCAAGAAGTCTCAGCGCCGCCGTTGAAGGTCTTATACAGCTCAGCCTTGTTGTCAGGCTCGTTGTACAGAGGAGTTACAACGGTTGCACTTGCGGACTCCCACATGGAGTGGTTGTACTTAGCGTTCTCAGCCTGCTCAACCTTCTTGTCTGCATTGTAGGTGAAGTCCTCACCCTCAATACCGAAGGTGTACATGTCAGCCAGCTTGGAATCGGTGTAAAGCAGACCCATGAAGTCGATAGCCGCCTTAGCAACTTCGTCGCTTGCGTTAGAGGTGATGCAGTAGCAGGAACCAAGTGCGGAAGTGCTGTGTGCCCATCTCTTGGTAGCGTTTGCCATGGTTACGTCCTGCTTATAACGAGAATCTGCCTCATCGTTAACAGGGATATCGGTCCACCATGAAATAGCCCAATCCTGGGTCTGCGTGGTCTGATCATTGGTCGTCTTGGTAGCGTCATCCTCAGAGATGTAGCCCTTCTCAGCCCAATCAGCCATCAACTTACAGAACTCCTTGTACTCAGGAGTAGCAACGGTATTTACTACGCTGTTGGTCTTTCTGTCAACTGCAACCCAGTTAGCAGCAACGTCGCCAGCGAAGAAATCAAAGCTATCGATGTACCATCTGTAGAACATAGCGGTCTTCTGGGTCAGGAACGGATACTTGAGGCCATCAGCCTTAGCATCTGCCAGCATGGGCTCGAGGTCAGCCAGCTTCTTTACGTTCTTGATGTTCCAGCCGTGTTTGTCGATGAGATCCTGACGGAACATGAAATCGTAACCTTCTACGTTATCCTTGTAAACAGGGATGAAGTAGTTCTTGCCATCATACTTGGTAGCTTCCCACTGACCAGCATCCATGGAGCTGTAAAGAGCGGTGCCCTGAAGCAGGCTGGTGATGTCCTTTACTGCGCCTGCAGGATAAAGATCGTTGGTACCAACGGTGCCCATCCAGGAAGCGGTCCAAAGGAGGTCGATCTCCTTATTTGCCAGAGCAAGGTTTGCCTTCTCGGAGTACTCACCAGAGCCAACCTCGGTGATTGCTACGGTGTAGTTCTTACCCTTCTCCTCAAGATACTTGTTGATTGCATCCTCAACCTTCTTTACCTGAGCGGAGTCAGGAGTACCAAGGTTGAAGCAGTCTCTGAACAGTCTTACGGTAACCTTGCCGTCAGCGCTCTTGCCACCGTTATTGCCACCGTTGCCGCCATTTCCGTTTCCGCTGCCGCATCCTGCAAGCAGAGCTGCCGTCATTGCTGCAACCAACGCTACGGAAATAAATTTCTTGTTCTTCATTTTTTGTATCCTCCCTTTGATACGATAAATTTTTTATATTCTAAGGAACCTGCCGCGGATCCCTGAATATCGAAAGTAACTGTAGGGTTTAACCCTTTACGGAACCCATGGTAAGACCCTTCGCAAAGTACTTCTGGAAGAAGGGATATAGGATCATGATCGGTCCGATAACCATTACCACGGTTGCCATTGTTGCGGAGTACTGAGGAACCTTACCCTGCATTGCCGCAAGCGCTGCAGAAGGAATGTTTCTCGCATTCAGAAGGGTTTCGATGTTCTTCTGAATGTTTACCAGAAGGAGCTGCAGAGGCTTCTTGCTGTCGCTCTGGATATAGAGCAGTGCGTTCTGCCAGTCATTCCAGTAGGTCGTTGCCATCATGAAACCAACGGCTGCCAAGGTGGGCTTCATCAGGGGCAAGGTGATCTGGAAGAAGGTTCTCCACTCTCCCGCTCCATCAATTCTAGCGGAATCCATCAGCTCTTCAGGAACGCTGTTCTGGATGTAGGTTCTAAGGATGATGATGTTCATCGTCGTACAGCAGATCGGCAACATCAAGAGCCACAGGCTATCCTTTAAGCCATACATGGAAGTGAATACAATGTAACCGGAAAGCTGACCGCCGTTGAACAGCATCGGGATCATCGCGTAGATCGCGAGGAATCCGCGAAGGCGGAAGTCCTTACGGCTGATGGCATAAGCGAAAAGGCTCATGCACAGAAGGCCGATCAGGGTACCGCCAACGGTAACCAGGATCGTTACCGCATAGGAGGTTGCCAGCTGCTTACCGTAACGAAGTACGGCGTTCATGCCGCTCAGGGACCATTTCTCAGGGAAATAGCTGAAACCCTGTGTTGCAAGAATTTCTTCGTCTGCGAATGCAGAGATAAATACCAAAACGATCGGGAGTGCCACGATCACGGTGTACAGGATCAGCAGGGTGGCCAGAATATACTGTCCAATGCCCTTCTTGGCTTTTACGCCATACTGCAGATCATACATTTTTTCGAGCTTTTTCTGCTCTTTTTTAGATAAGCGCTTAAATTCTTCAGCCATGTTCGAACCCCTCCCTTAAAACAGCGCGTTTTCGGGCTCGAGCTTCCGAACCACAAAGTTTGCAATGATGATCAGAATCAGGCCAACGACCGACTGGAAGAACGAAGCAGCCGCCGTGAAGCCAAAGTTCGAACTGTGCAGAATGGAATTCAGCACGTAGGAGTCAATAACACGGGTGGTAGAATTCAGCGCACCACTGTTTCTGGTTACCTGATAGAACAGACCGGTATCAGATCTCATGATGTTACCAACGGAAAGAAGGAGCATAACCGTTACCATCGGGATCAGGGAAGGGATCGTGATGTGCTTGATCTGCTTCCACTTGTTTGCGCCGTCGATCTGTGCTGCTTCGTAGAGCTGCTGATCAACGCCTGCAAGCACGGACATGTAAAGCACGGAACCGTAACCCACGCTGTTCCACATTTTCACGACCGTTAGGATCAGCGGCCAATATTTTGCCTCGGAATACCAACGGGTAGTGGTTCCAAACAGATGGTTGATCATACCAGTATCGCTTGCGAGATATGCATAAACGATAAACTGTACTGCTGCGTAGGAAATGAAGATTGGGATGATCAGGATGGACTGCAGTGCGCCGCCAAGCTTCTTAAATACGAGCTGGTCGATGCAGATTGCAAGTAACACGTTAAGAAATGTTCCAAGTAAGGTAAAGATCACATAATACATTAAGGTGTTGCTCGTCATTTCAACGAACAAATCCTTGGAAGCCGTCAGGAAAGTGAAGTTGCCAAGAAGAGGTGTCTTCCAAGGGCTACCCCAGATACCATCGTTGTAATTGAAGTCCTTGAATGCCATAACCAAGCCGGCCATCGGCACATACAAGAAAAAGAACATGATTAAGAACGTCGGGAGTGCCATCAAAACATGCACTCTGTGTTTCCACGTGTTGTGAAAGAAATGCTTTATGTTTTCCTTCAACGTCATTGCTACTACCCCCCAGTTGTTTTTTCACACAATTGTGATTATACAACAACATGCACAAATTTCCAAGAGGATTTTAACAACTTTGTTACATTTTACTCTTCGTAAATCGTTTTCCCCGACTTTTTACAAAGAAAAATGGTCCAAAAGTAAATCGTTTTTTTATTCAGTTTGTACAATTCGGAGTCGAAAGGATGGTCACCATGTCACCTTCAAAGCGTACTTCACCGAACCCAAACGGAAGGATCAAATGGTCTCCTCTTTTCACGTTTCTGTCGCAGATCTTCCCCTCGCCTTCGACGACGCTGACCAGTAAAAAGGGATGCTCTTGTTCAAAAACATAGCTTCCCTGAAGGTCCAGTTTCCAAACCGTGTAGAAATCACAGGTCACCAATTCAAACATCTCATTTTTTGCAATGTTACCCGCGTGAACCAATCCCTTTTTCTCGGATTCGTCCGGTACGTTCGTTACTTCAATGCTCTGCTCCACGTGAATCTGACGCGGTTTTCCGTCGACGAGACGTCCGTAATCATAGACGCGGTAGGTCACGTCACTGCTCTGCTGTGTCTCAAGGATCAACATGCCAGCCGTGATCGCATGTATGGTTCCGGGAACGATCTGCACAAAGTCCCCCTTCTTTACGGGGATGCGGCGGATCAGCTCCTCATACCTCCCTGCATGCACCATGTCGGCAAGTTCCTGCCTCGTCTTTGCGTTGTGTCCAATGACCAATTCCGCATTTTCTGGGCAATCCAAAACATACCAGCATTCCGTCTTTCCAAGGCTGCCGTTTTCATGTTTCATGGCATAGGCATCATCCGGATGCACCTGGATGCTGAGCTTGTCCTTCGCGTCGATGATCTTGACAAGGAGCGGGAACTGAGGATTTTGAATGTTGCCAAAGAGCTCTCTATGTGCAGCATAAAGTTGGGAAAGCGTCATGCCTTGATACTCTCCCTCTGCGATGCGGCAGTCGCCGTGCGGATGGGCACTGATGCCCCAGCACTCACCAATGCCATGTCCTTCCTCGCGATAATGAAATTCCGTAATGAGCCGCTCGCCTCCCCAAACATTCTCCTTCAGCACCGGCTCCAAGATGATCATGTCCTTCATTTTTATCTCCCAAGTAATTCTAAGTTTTTGCGCACCAGATCGCATCTTTGTGCTACGCATTCCACGCTCCGCAGAGGGTCCTTGGGCGTATGGAATACGTAATCCGTCAGTCTCTCAATATTGGTCCTTGCCACGTGCATTCTCGTGTCAGAGGAAGCATAGTAGATATACACGGTACCGTCTTCTTTTGCAATGGCGCCGTTTGTAAAGACTACGTTGCTCACGTCGCCGACTCTCTCGCCGCCACGCGGTCCAATGAGAAGGCCCGAAGGCTCCGCGATCACTCTCGCAGGGTCATCCAGAGCCGTCGCAAACGCATAGATCACATACCTAAGACCTGCCGCCGTATTGCGCACGCCATGGGCAATGTGGATCCAGCCCTTGTCTGTCTTGATCGGTACGGCACCTGCGCCATTTTTCACTTCCGTGATGGTATGGTACTTCCTCTTACTGGTGATCACTTCCTCGTCGATCACGGCGTTCGTGATGTCGTCGCAAAGACCAAAGCCGATGCCTCCGCCGCTTCCGGTTTCGATGAAATCATCCATGGGTCTCGTATAGAAGGCATACTTTCCGTTCACAAATTCCGGATGGAGCACCACGTTTCTCTGCTGCGGCGAGCGCAGGGTCTTTAGGTTTGGCAATCTCTCCCAAGTCTTTAAGTCCTTCGTGCGAACAATGCCAGCCGCCGCCACGGCCGCGGAAAGGTCAGGATTGGACTCGTCCTTACTCTCCGAGCAAAATACGCCATAGATATAGCCATCCTCATGCTTGGTTAGGCGCATGTCATAGACGTTTGTCTCCTCAGGACAGGTATCGGGAAGCAAAATCGGATAATCCCAAAAACGGAAACCGTCCACGGGACTCTCAGATTCTGCAACCGCAAAAAATGACTTACGATCGTTCCCTTCCACTCTCGCCACCAGGTAATACTTTCCGCTTAGTTCGATCGCACCGGAATTAAATACCCCATTGATCCCGAGGCGCTCCTCAAAGAAGGGATTCGTCTCCTCATTCAAATCATATTGCCAAAGGATCGGCGCGTGGTCTCTGGTCAAAACCGGATACTGAAACCGCTCGTAAATCCCGTTATAAAAGCTCTCGTCAACCACATTCTTTCTTGCGATCAGCTTTTCCTGTTTTTCTTTTAATTCAAAGTATTTCGGATGAATTCCCATCATCTATTCCTCCATCAAATCTCTTCGAGATAGTAAAGCCGCGCCTGGAAGTCTCCCCAAGGGCGCTCCACGATCATTCCGGCGTTCATCAAAATCCCGCCGCTGACGACTTTTCCCGTATCCGTAAACTGTTCTTCCTTGTCCAGATTGACGATCTGAATGCGATAATTCGCCTCTTCCTTCAAGCCCTGCAGGCGAATGCACCTGCTGCGCATGTTGGGCGTAGCCAGCACCTGCGTAAAGAAAACCAGTGCTTTGTCTGCCTTAGCATTTGTCACCATAAAGCAATCATGATCGTGATTCTCCGCATAAGACTGTACGCGGTAGTACTTACCCTCGCGCACAAGATCATTAAATGCATGATAGGTGCGGGTCTGCCACTGTACCGCCGTCTTGTCTTCCTCTGACAGCTTCGTGATATCAAGCTCATATCCGAAGGTCCCGGCCAGCGCCACCATACCCCTTGTTGCGAAAGGCGTACTTCTTCCCACGGTATGATTCGGGCAAACGCTCACGTGCGCACCCATGCAGCTTAAGGGATACAAAAGGGCCGTCCCCTCCTGAATGGAGAGCCGCTCGATCGCATCCGTGTCATCTGAGCACCAGATCTGCGGACTAAAATACAGCATGCCAGGATCGAACCTTCCGCCGCCTCCAGAGCAATTTTCGAGAAGTAATTCTGGAAACTCTTGCAACAATCTCTCCTGCATTTCGTACATTCCAAGGACATATCTGTGCATCAGCTCGCCCTGTCTGTCGGAAGAAAGTGCAGCACTCCCGAGATCAGAAAGCGGACGGTTCATGTCCCACTTGACGTATTCGATCTTCGCGGCATGCAAAACCGCAAAAACTTGGCTAAGGATATGGTCTCTTACTTCCTTACGGCTGATATCCAAAACAAGCTGATTTCTCGCCCTGCAAGGTCTCCGATCCGGCACCTGGATTGCCCAGTCTGGATGCTCTTTAAAAAGCTTGGATTCCGGCGAGATCATCTCCGGCTCAAACCAAAGGCCAAACTTCATCCCCTGCGCATGGATTTCGTCCGAAAGCTTTCCCATGCCGCCTGTGATCTTTTCTTCGTTCACCTGCCAGTCGCCGAGCGCCCTGTTGTCATCAAAGCGATTTCCAAACCAGCCGTCATCCAGCACCAACATCTCGATCCCGAGTCTTGCGCTTTCTTTTGCGATGTCGACGATCTTTTCTGAAGTGAAATCAAAATAGGTTGCTTCCCAGTTATTGATCAAAATCGGGCGCTTTTTATGCAGCCAAGGACTGCGGATCAGGTGTTCTCTGTATAAGTCATGCAGCGTTCTCGTCATGCCTCCAAGGCCTTGATCAGAGTAGACGCTGATGACCTCTGGTGCCTGAAAGCTCTCGCCCGGCTCCAATTTCCAGCAAAATTCCTCTGGATGGATGCCCATGAGGACGCGCACCTGGCCGAACTGATTTCTTTGCGCCTGCGCAAGGAAATTTCCGGAATAGACAAAGTGGAAGCCGTAAACTTCCCCGCTTGTCTGGTCCGCATTTTTTGACAAAAGTCCAATAAATGGATGCTCTTGATGGCTGCTTTCTCCACGCAGGGAAGCTACCCCAAATATACCGTGACCCAAGGGCTTTCGCTCCATGTGCCGCTCTCTCGCCCAAGAACCGTGCAAGGTCAATACGTCAAAGTCTCTGCCCTCGAGATCAAAGCAGGCGCTCATCACCCGTTCCATATACAGAGGCTGATTGGAATCATTGACCACACGAACGCTCCTTGCGATCGCATCGCAGTCGGAAAAGACGCTGTAAGACAAGATGGCGCGCACGTTTGTCACGGGATCAACGCAGATGATCTCCAGCGTTTCCACCTCATCCTCTTGTCCAAAGGTGGCAGGAAGGCCTTCCAGTTTCCTCTTTCCGCGCAATATCACGTGGCTTACGTAAACCAGCGAAGTGGCCGTATGGCCATCCTTCGTTCTCATCTTTAAGCTGCTCTCCCTGAAATCTCCAACGCCGTGAGACGAGTACTCGAAAGGAAAGGCATCAAAAAATGAGCTTCTGTCCCTGTCGTTCTTTGAGGGCACAAAGGGCGGTTCCATCGTTCGCGCCAGCGAATGAATTCCTTCTATATTGGTAATGCGTTTCCCATAGTAGAGATGTCCCAAAAATTGTTCTTCATCAAAAATCCCTATGATATAGGAAGTCTTTGGCGTATTTAAGAGGAAAATGTTCTCTTTTTCAAAGTATTGTATGCTCATTAGTTTCCTCCGCTCTCTTATCCAACGATCAGCGAAACGAGATAAAAACTCTCCGCATCATTCTCATGTGTCTCCGTGATCTCAATCTCCACCTTATGCTTACCGTCTGCTCCATGTTCCAGGATAGTCTCCAAATACAGGCAGTCACCCCAATCCTCGGTAAAGTTCGCATCCAGCGTGATCCCTTCTTTTCGGTTTCCATCCAAATACAGGGTTGCGATCGGAGCGGGTTTTCTCACCGTCTTTCGATATTGCACAGCGATATTCGCTCCCGTTACTTCGAATGCAATCTTTGCACCAAGCGTTTTTGCGCTCCAACCGCGCTTAAAGCAATCGGAAATACAATTTTGCGGCGTATCGTCCTTTGTAAAGCCTACGATCTCCGTTGGCGTGATCTGATAATTGCGATAGCGTTCCGTCGTCTCATAGCTGCTTCTCGTTAGCGGGATCGGCAGCGGCAGGAAGGAATCCTCCGCATCATTCTCGCCGCCAGCCTCCTTGTTCGCGCCATATTCGATCGCTTTTTCACGCACCGTTTCTAAATAAGAAGTAATGACGCCAGCTACCAGTTCATGTCCCTTATCGTTCGGATGCAGGTCATCCAGCGTAATGCTGCGCTTTTCCAGCTTTCCTTCCGCAACCTTCGCATAAATGGAAGGCTTCATGCTCACGCTCGGCAGATGATACCGCTCACCCACGGGGCGATGGATCAGTTCCGCATTGCCGCCGTCATCATAGCGAACGTTATGTACCAGCATCACCGCAGGCTTCCAAGGTGCCAATAAAATTCGCCGTACTAAACTTTCGTATGTTTCCTCAAAGTGCGGATTAACATCCTCATCATTGACTGAGAACTCAACGATTACGAAATCAGGATGCTGTGACAATACCTCTTCCTGTACTCTGGCCACGCCAAGATGCGAAGTTGTCCCGCCGATCCCGGCGTTCCAGTAAAAGATTTCCGCATTTGGAAAGCTCTTTTCCCACCAAGCATAGGTACGATATGCATAGGAAAGCTCTGGCTTACTGGCGTTACAACCTTGCGTGATCGAACCGCCTAAGAATGCGATCGTCAGCTTCTCTCCCGCCAGGGCCCTTTGCATGCACTTTCTTATCCTCGAGGAATCCCCTGCATTTACCAGTCCGTCTTCAAAACAAATCTCGCTCATG
>JAFPRF010000277.1 GCA_017400965.1 Lachnospiraceae bacterium | reverse complement strand
GCAACCCGCGATGAAGAGCACGATCAGAAATCTCGTCAGGCGATAGTCGCTGGCGGAGTGCAGGATTTCCGCAGACAGCGGGCCTGCGAGCACGACGTAAGGGTCATCACTCGTCGCGCCAATGTAAGTCCTTGCGCGGACTGGCACTTGATCGATCGCGGTCAGGCCGTTTTGTGCCTCGACGTTTTCAGGTGCAAAGAAAAAGCAGGGATGGTATCTTTTTTGAATGATGCCGGCGCTGGAAAGCGTGACGTCCTTGACACCGATCACCTGCTCCGCATTGGGAAAGTCGATCCGAAGGCCGCTGACGCGTCCACCGAGTTCATCGGGGATGCGGAAGGTAACGATGCCTTTATCTGCATTATAGGTTGCGGTGATCACGCAATCGTTATTGTAGCCGCTGCCGTTATTGTAATATAGGAAAAAAGTGTCGGGATTTACCGGATAGTTTTCGTCTAAGGTGATGCGCAAAAAGACATCGGTGCCGGAAAAGGGCAGGAAGACAAAAAGGATTGCGAAAACCGCCAAAATGACAAGCAGGATTTTCTTTTTGATCGAAGAGTTCTTCATGGGAATCTCCTTTGAAAACGCAAATGTAATTATTCAGAACCCCATTCGCAAAATGTCAAAGAACGACATTTTTGCTCATGTGGTTTCTCGCCATATGCAAAAACAATGGCTTTCATGCAAGCATGAGCCATTGTTTTCACGCATGGCTCTGAATAATTACAAATTATAAGGTAAAAAGAATTAGATTGCAACAGAAAAAGACACTTGTGTTAGACGTCCTTTCTATTGTATAATTAATTCTGCTGACTGGATAAATATTCAGAAGGCAGTATTTTAGAACGACGTTGATCAAGGGAGAAGAAAACATGAGAAGAGTTGGTACGGTTTCAAGAGGTATTCGCGGACCCATCATTCGAGAGGGAGACAATCTGGTTGAGATCACCGTGGACAGCGTACTCGAGGCAGCGAAGGAAGAGGGATTTGAGCTTCGCGACAGAGACGTGATCGCCGTGACGGAGTCCATCGTCGCCAGAGCGCAGGGCAACTACGTAACGGTGCAGGACATCGCGCAGGACGTGCGCACAAAGCTGGGCGGCGGTACCGTGGGCGTGATCTTCCCGATCCTTTCCAGAAACCGTTTTGCCATTAACTTAAAGGGCATCGCCATGGGCTGCAAGAAGGTGGTCCTGATGCTGAGCTACCCTTCCGATGAGGTGGGTAATGCGCTGCTGACTTATGATCAGCTGGATGACGCAGGCATCAATCCTTATTCCGACGTGCTGACGCTGGCGAAGTACCGCGAGCTCTTCGGCGAGAATAAGCATGAGTTCACTGGCGTGGACTACGTGCAGTATTATTCCGACATTATCACCGAGGCTGGCGCTGAGGTGGAGGTGATCTTTGCAAATCAGGCAAAGACGATCCTGCAATATACGGACTGCGTTCTGACCTGCGACATTCACACGAGAAAGCGCACCAAGAGAATCTTAAAGGAAGCCGGCGCGCGCATCGTTTGCGGACTGGACGACATCTGCACGGCGCCCATTGGCGGCAGCGGCTACAATTCCAATTACGGTCTGCTCGGCTCCAATAAGTCCACCGAGACGAAGATCAAGCTCTTCCCTCAGGACTGTCAGCAGCTGGTTTTGGACATTCAGAAGCAGATCCTAAAGGCAACCGGAAAGCACGTTGAGGTCATGGTATATGGCGACGGTGCATTTAAGGATCCGCAGGGAAAGATCTGGGAGCTGGCTGACCCCGTTGTTTCCCCTGCCTTCACGGACGGTCTGGTAGGAACGCCCAATGAGTTAAAGCTGAAGTACCTGGCTGACAATGATTACGCGAACCTGAGCGGAGAGGAGCTGAGAAAGGCCATCTCCGAGAGCATCAAGGCAAAGAGCGGAAACCTGAAGGGCAACATGGCTTCCCAGGGCACCACGCCTCGTCAGCTGACCGACCTGATCGGATCCTTGTGTGATCTGACTTCCGGATCCGGCGACAAGGGAACGCCCATCATCCTCATCCAGGGCTATTTCGATAACTACACGAACGAATAGGAAACCCTTAGCGCAGGCCAATGGCCTGCGCTATTTTTATGCTCTTATGCTGACCCCTTTTTGGGGGATTGTTTAAATTTGACAAAAGGTGGGCGGTAAAATAGTTAAACTATCATAAATTGCAAAAAAACGCGTGAATTAACGTTGACTGTAAACGCGGAAGAACGTATTATTAGTGTAGTGAGAGTAAAACGATTTACGGGAGGCGACACCAGCCTGATCCGACCTAAACAAATAAAGACATAAAACTGGGGGAGTTTGTGAAAGAGATTTTACGAACTCCCCTTTGCTAAAAGGGAGAATGCGAGAATGGAACTGTTTGCGGAAACAAAGCTTGTGGGGGACGGCTATGCGGGAGGTTTTTCCTGTGGCATGACAATGCACGGGAACCAAACGATGGAGCGCTTTGCGCTTAAGGAAGGCACTGAAACGCTAGAGGAAGGCACTGGCGTTTATGAGACGCCGGAGGGACTTCGCCTGACGGTAAAAAAGACGAAGGACGGCGATGCGCTTCGCGTGCAGACGAGCGTGGAAAACAACACGGGAGCGGAAGTGACGTTAGAGCTTCTGACCAGCTTTGCGCTTCGCAGGGTAGGCGTAAAGAAAATCCACAGGCTCCAATCCTTTTGGAGCGCGGAGGGAAAACTCCGCACGGAGACCATCGAAGACCTGCATTTGGAGCCTTCCTGGAATCGCTGCGGCCTAAGGTGCGAGAAGTTTGGCAATGCAGGTTCCATGCCGGTCAGGAAGTATTTCCCCTTTGTAGCGTTAGAAGACGGAGAAGGAAAGTTTGTTGCCGTGCAGCTCTATCATGCGTCCACCTGGCAGATGGAACTGATCTGTAAGGAGGATGACACCCTGACGGTACTGGGGGGCTTAGGTGACAGGGACTTTGGGCAGTGGATGAAAAAGCTCGCGCCCGGGGAGCGCTTTACGGCGCCGGATGCGGTGATCGCGCAGGGGGATTCGCTTCTGGACGTATGCGATAAGCTCGTAAAAGCGCAGCATCCCATGATCTCTCCCGTTGACGACAACATGGACATTCTCTTTAACGAGTATTGCACCACCTGGGGCAATCCCTCGTTTGATAACTTAAAAAAGATCTGCGATAAGCTGGCGGATAAGGGCATTAAGTTCCTTGTCATCGATTCCGGCTGGTACGGTTCGGACGCTTGGTGGGAGTGCGTTGGCGACTGGGAGGTCAATCAAAAGCGATTCCCCGGCGGCATGAAGCCCATCGCAGATTACATTCGGTCTAGGGGCATGATCCCCGGACTTTGGTATGAAATGGAGGCCGTTGCCTCCGGAAGTAAGCATTATAATGACGCGGCGCATCTTGTAAAAAAGGATGGCGTGCCTCTTACGGTAGGCGGTCGCCGCTTTTGGGACATGGAGGATCCGTGGGTTGTCGATTACCTGAGCGAAAAGGTGATTAAGCTCCTAAAGGACGCAGGCTACGGTTACCTCAAGGTCGACTACAATGATACGCTGGGCATGGGATGTGACGGCGCGGAGAGCATGGGCGAGGCCCTGCGCAGAAAGGTTGTCGCATCGCAAAAGTTCTTTGAAAAGATCCGGAAAGAGATCCCCGGCATTGTCATCGAGAACTGTTCGAGCGGCGGGCACAGGCTCGAGCCTTCCATGATGCAGCTTTGCAGTCAGGCAAGCTTTTCCGATGCGCATGAGATCAAGTCGATCCCGCTGATCGCGGCAAACGTACAGCGCGTGATCAGACCGGAGCAGAGCCAGATCTGGGCAGTGCTCCGTGCAAAGGATTCCAAGGAGCGCATCGAATACTCCCTGATCGCAACCCTGTTTGGACGCATGTGCCTGTCCGGTGACATCTATGATCTGTCGGAGGAACAGTGGGATCTCGTTCAAAAAGGCATGGAATTTTACGTAAAAGCCTCCGATATTATAAAAAATGGTAAAACGATTCTTCACATTTACCAAGAAAGCGGTTATAATAGTCCTAAAGGCCAGCAGCTTTCGGTACGTGAATGGAAGGGAAAGCGGCTTGCCATCATGCACAGGTTCGAAAATTCAAAGGCGCTTTTGCCCGAATTTCCTGAAGGAAGCAAGATCATCGCTGAGTATGGAAGCGGTGACGGGGATTTCACGGCGAAGGCATGGCTTTATGAAGTATAAATCGTAAATCGTTTCAAGATTGTAACTGAACTGAAGGAGAGATTAGAATGATCACTGTAAAAGAGATTGCTAAGATGTGCGACGTATCGCCCAGCACGGTTTCCAATATCCTGAACGGAAAGCCCAACGTCAGCGAAAAGACGAGGCAGCGCGTTTGGGATGCGGTAAAGGAGACGGGTTATCAGCCTAACTACTATGCCGCCAACATGAGAAAGCAGAGCACCAGGACCATCGCCATCCTCGCCGAGGACCTGGGCCAGTTTAGCACGCCCCCCATCCTGGAGGCGGCCATGGCCAGCTGCGAGGAGCATGAATACAGAACCGTCATCATGAACCTGCGTCTGTACGACAAGTGGCGCGACACCTGGTATAATGACGAGAAAAAGCTGCAGAGCGTTCTGACGCCTGCGTTGAACGAGATCCGTTCCATTAAGGTGGACGGCCTTTTGTACATCGCAGGTCACGGCAGACCCTTAAAGTGCCTGCCCGATGACTTTTCACTTCCGACGGTGATCGCGTACGCGACTTCGGAAAACAATCGCTTCCCGTCCATCATTTTGGATGATGAAAAGGGCGGCTACGACATGATCAAGTACTTAACGAGCATGGGACATCGCAGGATCGGCATCATCGCCGGCGCGGCGGACAACATGCATGCAAAGGAAAGACTTCTTGGATGCCAGAGGGCCCTCTTCGAGGAATCCATTCCGTACAATCCCGAGTGGACGGTGTACGGCGACTGGGAGCGTCAGTCCGGTTACGAGTGCGCGCAGAAGCTCGCGCAGCACAATCTCACGGCAATCTGGTGCATGAACGACCTGATGGCAGGCGGCGCGTATGATTACGCACGCGAGAAGGGCATCGTTGTCGGGAAAGACCTTTCCATCGCAGGCTACGATGACAGACAGGTGGCGCAGTACCTCTATCCCGGACTGACCACGAATGAACTGCCCTTAAAGGAAGTCGGCATCGCCTGCGCCAATAAGCTGATAGGGATGCTGCAGGACGAGGATGAGGAGATCTCCAAGGAGCCCATTCGCGTGGACGGCAAGATGATCATCCGCGGCTCCGTGGCAAAGTTAAACTAGAGGATAACAAATGCGTATGCAGAGGGTGTTTCGAAAATCGATCCTCACAATCGTTACGGCGCTCGTCGCAGTAGGTCTTTGCGCCTGCTCCGACGGGGGCCGTGTTCGTTATGCGGATGAAACCCTCGTGCGAGAGCTTTGCGGCCTGCCGCTCGAGACTTCAGAGACGGAGGAGACGGTGGAGGCAACCCAGGAACCCATCCCTGATGAGACGCAGGAGAGCACTAAAGTAACCACGGAAGAGTTCACGGAAGAAAGCTCCGAGGAGAGCACGGAAGAAAGCTCGGAAGAAAGTACCGAAGAGACCAGCGAAGAATCTTCGGAGGATGCGTCCAAGGAATCCGCCACCCAGGCGACGAGGGAGATCCCGCCATCACCCCTGATTGGCAGCTGGCAAAGCGAACCGATCTCGGTGAAAGACATGGTCATGGCGGAGATGAGCCAGCTGGGCGTTTTGGAGCCCTACGTGCAGTTACGGGACGAGAAGCTCATCGTTCGTACGACGTTTACTTTTGAGGAGGACGGCGTCGCACGGTTGGACGTGGACGAAGCAAGCTTTCAGGCCCTGATGGATTACGTTACCGAAGAGATCACCAACGCCGCGTATCGCTATTTTGATTCCTACGTTAAAAAGCTCGGCGGGAAGCTTAGCACCAAACAGTACCTGACGCTCATGGGCATCTCCATCGAGAGCTACGTGTCCGATGCGATCGCGCAGGCCGGCGGGTTTGACGAGTCTGACTTAAGCTACCAGTGCCTTTATGAACATTATGGCGACAAGGTGTACGTGGGGGAGGATAAGGTGAGCCTCGGAAGAATGGAGAGCTACCTGGTGATCAAATTAAAAGAGAACAGTTTTTCCGCCTTAAAGTATTATGAAAACGGTAAGGAGCAAACAAGCCCCTTGGGTTTGGCAGTGCCCATGCCGATAAGTTTTACAAAGCAGTAGAAAAGTGCTTGACTTTTCGGAAGGCAGGCATTATATTTTCTCTATACAGAAAATAAAGGCCGTGAGGAAGAAGAGTACGCTGAAACCGCCTGTCAGAGAGGATGCCTGCCGTCTTAATATAGACGCGCGCTGCGAGGGCATTCGGGGAGAGGAGAGCGGAAGGTAGCTTCGGAGCCGGGAGGCTGAAATCAAGTAGGCTTTCACGAATGATCCCCGTTACCGGATCAGACTTTGAACTGCGAAAGCAGGAGAAGCCGTAGAGAGGATGGCCGCGAGGCTGTCTGAAAACAAAGGTGGTACCGCGTATCTAACGCCCTTTGCAAACAACTCGTTTGCGAAGGGCTTAATAATTTTAAATCCTTTGCAGACAACATCAAAAAAGGAGGAAGCTATGAGTAAGGAACTGGCAAAAACCTATGATCCTCAGGGCATTGAGGACAAGCTCTACCAGAAATGGCTAGACAAGAAGTATTTTCACGCGGAGGTGGATTATTCCAAGAAACCTTTCACCATCGTGATCCCGCCCCCAAACATCACCGGACAGCTCCACATGGGTCATGCGCTGGACAATACCATGCAGGACATTCTGATCCGTTTTAAGAGAATGCAGGGCTACAATGCGCTGTGGCAGCCCGGCACCGACCACGCGTCCATCGCGACCGAGGTCAAGATTATCGAGAAGTTAAAAGAGCAGGGCATCGACAAGCATGACCTCGGCAGAGAGAAGTTCCTTGAGCGCGCATGGGAGTGGAAGAAGGAGTACGGCGGACGCATCATCTCCCAGCTTAAGAAGATGGGTTCTTCCTGTGACTGGGACAGAGAGCGCTTCACCATGGATGAGGGCTGCAACAAGGCCGTTACCGAAGTGTTCGTAAAGATGCACGAAAAAGGCTATATCTACAAGGGCTCCAGGATCATCAACTGGTGTCCCGTTTGTAACACCTCCATCTCTGACGCAGAGGTTGTTTATGAGGAGCAGGCCGGACATTTCTGGCACATTAAGTATCCCATCATGAACGAGGACGGCACGCCTTCGACGACGGAGTTTTTGACCTTCGCGACCACGCGTCCCGAGACCATGCTGGGTGATACCGCAGTAGCCATTCATCCCGAGGATGAGAGATATCAGCACCTGATCGGCAAGAAGGTAATGCTGCCCCTCATGAACCGCGTAATCCCCGTTGTAACGGATTCCTACGTAGACAGGGAGTTTGGTACCGGCGTCGTAAAGATCACGCCTGCGCATGACCCCAACGACTTCGAGGTTGGTAAGCGTCATAACCTGCCCGTGATCAACGTCATGAACGACGACGCAACGATCAATGCAAACGGCGGCAAGTTCGCCGGCATGGATCGCTACGAGGCAAGAGCAGCCATCGTGAAGGAACTGGACGAGATGGGCCTGCTTGTAAAGATCGAGGATCACGTACATAACGTAGGTACCCATGACCGTTGTAAGACCACCATCGAGCCCATGGTAAAGGAGCAGTGGTTCGTAAAGATGGACGAGCTCATTAAGCCCGCCGTAGAGGCAGTAAAGACCGGCGACATCAAGCTCATCCCTGAGCGCATGGAAAAGACCTATTACAACTGGACCGACAACATCCGCGACTGGTGTATCAGCCGTCAGCTCTGGTGGGGACACCGGATCCCGGCTTACTACTGTGACGACTGCGGCGAGATCGTGGTGGCAAAGGAAATGCCCAAGGTCTGCCCCAAGTGCGGTAAGACCCACTTCACCCAGG
>JAFPRF010000040.1 GCA_017400965.1 Lachnospiraceae bacterium | reverse complement strand
TCTTTGCGTCGGTGACAAACCTGACGGCAAGCCCTGGTACATTGGCATCGTGGATCCAAACGACACCGAAAAACGCATCGGCGCGCTGGCCCTAAACGGCAACTGGTGCATCTCTACCTCCGGGGATTATGAACGCTATTTTATGCAAGGTGATAAAAAATATCATCACATCATTGACCCTGCGACGGGATATCCAACGGATAACGGCATCAGGAGCGTGACAATCGTTTCCAAAAGCGGGTTTATCAGCGACGCGCTCTCCACGGCATGCTTTGTGCTCGGGAAGGAAAAGGGCATGGCGTTGGCCGCACAGTACGGCGCGGAGATCCTGATCGTGGACGCGGCCGGTGAGATCACGATGAGCGAGGGTTTAAATTCTATCTTTTATGACGTAAATTCATTGAAACCTTGAGAAATCTGAGGAAACGTTGTAAACTGTTATGATAGGATTAGAGTGGGCGAATTATGGATGCGCACGCATTTTTGCGTTTCCGGGAAAAGGCAGGAGGTACCGAAGTGGACGAGCATCAGGAGGAGTTTCTGATTTTGACGCCGCAGCAGGCAAAAGAGGTGGAAGAGAAGCTTCCGCCCGCAGAAGAGATGACGGATCTCGCAGATTTCTTTAAGGTCTTTGGTGACCCGACGAGACTAAAGATCCTTTTGGCGCTCCTTTGCAAGGAGATGTGCGTGTGTGACATCGCGCTCCTTCTTGGCATGACGCAGTCCGCCATTTCCCATCAGCTCCGGATCCTAAAGCAGATGGATCTGGTGAAGAACCGCCGCGAGGGAAAGACGATCCTGTACGCGCCAGCGGACGATCACATTGTTTCGATCCTAAGCCAGGGCTTGGATCACATCGAAGAATAACGCAGAAGTGGAAGACTAGAAGGACGTAAAACATATGGCAGATTTAGTGGAATTACGAGAAAAATTGGACGAGATCGACGAGCAGATCGTAGCGCTCTACGAAAAGCGCATGGACGTCTGCAAGGAGGTCGCAGCATATAAGATCGGTGCCGGGAAAAAGGTATTCGACAGACAGAGGGAGCAGGAAAAGCTTGCAAAGGTAAAGAGCCTGACGCATGACGATTTCTACGCCCGCGGCGTGGAGGAGCTCTTCGAGCAGATCATGTCAGTGAGCAGAAAGCTCCAGTATAAGCTTCTAACTGAGAGCGGCGTGCAGGGGAGACTTCCCTTTATCGGCGTGGATGAGCTCGAGATCCTGAAGGCAAGAGTGGTCTTTCAGGGCGCGGACGGCGCTTATTCTCAGGCGGCCATGATGAAGTATTTTGGCGATAAGATCAACAGCTTTCACGTGGACACCTTCCGTGAGGCCATGGAGGCCATCGACGAGGGTGCGGCAGATTTCGCGGTGCTTCCCATCGAAAACAGCACCGCGGGCATCGTCAGTGAGAATTATGATCTTCTCGCGGAATTTGAAGATTACATCGTTGGAGAGCAGATCATTAAGATCGAGCATTGCCTCCTCGGCGTTCCGGGCGCAAAGCTCGAAGACGTTAAGACCGTGTACTCCCATCCCCAGTCTCTGATGCAGAGCGCAAAGTATTTGCAGGATCATGACTGGCAGCTGATCAGCATGCAGAACAACGCCTTTGCGGCGCAGAAGGTGCAAAAGGACGGACGGGTTGACCAAGCGGCCATCGCCAGCGAGCATGCAGCGCAGATCTACGGACTGGAAGTGCTGAAAAAGGGTGTGAACCAGAGCGATTCAAACAGCACGCGCTTTATCATCGTGACCAACCAGCGGATCTTTTTGAAGAATGCGAAGAAGATCAGCATCTGCTTCGAGGTGCCCCACGAGAGCGGATCCCTCTATCACGTGCTGAGTCATTTTATCTATAACGATCTGAACATGACGAGGATCTACAGCAGACCGATACCCGAGAGAAGCTGGGAGTACCGCTTCTTTGTGGACTTTGAAGGAAATCTGGCGGACGAGGCCGTAAAGAATGCCCTGCGCGGCATTCGAGAGGAGGCCATCGGCCTTCGGATCCTCGGAAATTATTAAGGCATTTGGCAATTAGAAAGCGTGACGACATGAAAAGAGAATTGATCATATATCGCGATTTGATAAAGCATCCCCTGTTTGCAAAGATGGTGCATCTGATCGAGCGACTGGAGGAGACGGACGTAAAAGAGTCCTCCGAGGCGGAGAGAGACCTGCTTTCCGATGAGGTCTGCGAGATGACGCAGGAGTTCATCGAGCTGGCGGAGCGCTGCGGCTTTGACGGAAACCTTTGGCATTGCTACGTGGCAGACTTACTTGTCAATGCCGAGAATGCGTTCAGCCTTGCCTGCGAGCTTCGAAGCGAGCCGAAGGGTACGATCAGACAAGCTGCGAATGGTGACTTTGAAGCGATCAAATACTATTATGATTGGGACTTCCAGAGCGTGATCCGCAGCGATTTTCTGCAACAGCTCGCTTACGTTTGTAATTACGAGAGAGACGAGCGGAGCGGACGCATGTACAACCACCGCATCAGCGGGCACATCTGTGATCTCGCGAAGGAGATGGCCGGCGCGGAGGATGCAGGGCAGATGCGGGAGATGGTGGCGAAGTTCTATCAGCGCTTTGGCGTCGGAAAGTTCGGACTCCATAAGTCCTTCCGCGTAGGTCCCACCGAGCAGGGCGTCGTGATCGAACCCATCCGAAACATTGCGCACGTAAAGTTTGATGACCTTGTCGGATATGACAGCGCAAAGAAAAAGCTCCGCGACAATACGGATGCATTCGTTGCAAAAAAGCCCGCGAACAACTGCCTGCTCTTTGGCGACGCGGGCACGGGTAAATCCTCGAGCATCAAGGCCATGACGAATGAATACTACGAGAAGGGCCTTCGCGTGATCGAGGTCAATAAATACCAGTTCCAGTACTTAAACGACGTGATCAGCCAGATCAAGAACCGCGGCTATCGCTTCGTCATCTACATGGACG
>JAFPRF010000276.1 GCA_017400965.1 Lachnospiraceae bacterium | reverse complement strand
GAGTAAGCTCTTATAGGTATTCTTTACGCCGGCGCGCACCTCGTACCAGCCGTATTGAATACATGCGAGGCCCTTGATGCGCAGAGGCTGTGAGCTCTGCAGGCCAAAATAATAATTGCCGTCTTCCGCGTTCAGCTGCGGTGTTAGCGTCACCTGGATCTTCTCGCCGTTACGGCTCAGTACCATCTCCACGGGCTTACCCTTGTTCATCTGCGCGAAGGTATACATCTCGCTAAAGAGATACAGCTTCTCGCCATTTGCACTCAGGATCTTGTCTCCTGCCTGGATGCCTGCCTCATAAGCCGCGCCGCCCTCGGGCACGTTGCCGATGGTCGTATCAAACACCTGGATCATGGGAACCATGATCACCGCAACCAAGATCGCTAGGATCAGGTTAAAGAACGGGCCTGCCGCCACCGTGGCGATCCTTGCCCAAACGTTCGCGTTTGGAAAGGCGCCGGGAGAATCCTTCGCGTCATCGCCCTCGCTCTCCTTCTCGTTTAGGCCATCCTCGCCCTCAAAGAGACACGCACCTCCGATGGGTAAAAGGCGGATGGAATATTTCGTGTCCTTTTTCTGCCAGGAAACAAGCTTGGGTCCCATGCCGATCATGAACTCCACCACGTGGATGCCATTCATTCTCGCGATCAGGAAATGTCCAAATTCATGTGAGATCACCACCACGCCAAACACGATGATGAACAGTAATATCGTCATTACGTAATGCGCCATGCCTTATCGTTACTCCTTCATACTTGCTTTGCGCCTTGCTTAAAAGCCCTGCCTGGCGATCCAGTCGTAGGCAAATTGCTCCGCCTCTAAAATTTCAGAGACATTCGGATTTGCCTTCGCCTGATGCGCCTCCATGGCACCGCGGATCAAGTCGGTGATCTGCAGATAACCGATCTTCCTTGCGAGGAACAGTGCCACGGCCCGCTCGTTTGCCGCATTGAATACGGTGGGCATGCTGCCGCCGATCTTTGCTGCCTTGTAGGCTAGCGCTAAGCCTTCAAAATTCTCCGGATCGGGCTTTTCAAAGGTCATGGAACCGAGGGCAAAGAAGTCTACGCGCTTTCCGTCCATCGGACGACGATCCGGATAAAAGAGCGCATATTGAATGGGCAGCTTCATGTCGGGCATGCCGAGCTGTGCGATGATCGCGCCATCGCAAAACTGCACAGCCGAATGAATGATGCTCTGGGGATGTACCACCACCTGGATCTGATCAAGGTCCGCATCAAAGAGCCACTTCGCTTCCATCACCTCGAGGCCTTTATTGACCATTGTGGAGGAATCGATCGTGATCTTATGTCCCATGTTCCAATTGGGATGCTTTAGGGCATCCTCCACCTGGATCTTTGCCATCTGCTCTCTGGTCCAACCGCGGAACGGACCGCCGGAGGCCGTGAGCAAAATCTTTTCCATGCGCTTTTTGGGCTCGCCGTGCAGAGACTGGAAGATCGCGCTGTGCTCGCTGTCCACGGGAAGGATCTGCACGCCCTTCTCCTTTGCGAGCGGCATGATCACGTGACCTGCCGTTACAAGCGTCTCT
>JAFPRF010000275.1 GCA_017400965.1 Lachnospiraceae bacterium | reverse complement strand
GGTCCAAGTCTTTCCCAACGCATACGGGAGTCCCGCTTCTTCCATAAATGCCGCTACAATGTCACTATTTTTCACAGTGATATAATCTGATGCAGGTGCGTAATGATATGAGGTTCCTTCATCGCGATACGCAGCGGTGGGAATCATGACCTTCCCCCTTGCAATCTCTTTATTTAAGCAACCGCTTCCACCAAATACAACATACTTATCCGTGTTGATTAGCGAAAGCGTATCCTCCATGTCAGCCACGCATCCAGCCGCGCCCACGTAGGACATGTACACCGCAAACTCTTTCCCATCGTACGTGAATCCATACACGGGATTTGCTCCGTTGGAAGAATACAGATCACCGATCTTTTCGCAATCATATTGTTCCAAAACATATTGTAAAATCTCATGGGAAAAGGTCAGAATGCATGCGTCAACTTTCTTTGCATTCTCATTGCGCCACACCTTTATGATCTCTTCCGTTTGATTGTCAAAAGCATTTGTTATCATTTCTTATCTCTCCCCTTTTACTTCTCATAGATGATCAACCCCACTTCCGTAGGATGATCCATAATGATCATATCTTTTCCTTTGCTCTTGTAGCGAAGAAGCATACACGACACTAACAAATCTCCTGCTCCAGCAAAGATCTGACAGATACCGATTATGAACATAAGGAAATTGCCACTAATGATACCGGCAACGCCAAAACCTATTCCTATGATTGTCATCGGCATCAAAGATCCCAGGATATACATGCGCTTCGAGAGTGGTGCTTTGCTAGTGCAATAGGGGGTAATCTTCTCCTTGATGAAGCCGAACTCGATGTCCTTAAAATGATTCTCCGTGCCCATAGCCCAAAATATGGCATGAATCCCCTCATGAACAACTGCAAGAACTACCCCGGACACGGCAAAAATCAGTAGTCCGATGAACCAAAGTACCGTATCATCTTTAATGACATTGATCGTATCGTTGATGCCATTCAGTACAAAGAACAAAACCGCAATAATCGCTGCAATGGGGAGTGGATATAAAAGCCCCGTGGTGTTGGCTTTATCGATGCTGATCGTAAGATCCTTTCTTTGGTAACCCTCCGCGAATAACTTCTCTTCTCTTTGTTTCAAAAGCTCTGCTCTTCTAATTTCAGCATCCGTAAGCTTATGCTCTGTCTTTTGTTCCTCGCCCATTGTCATTCCCTCCTCATTTCCGTAAATTTTGTTTACGGGTATTGGTTTGTTACCACTTTATTGCTCCCATGCTTCTCCATATAATTCCCTTTGGATCTCTTTTGCTTCCTCCGAGAAATGAATGGTATGCAAATAGTCTTTTACGTAGATCTCAATTATTTTTACTGGCTTCACCTCTGCTCTCGAAAGCCATTGCCACTGGTCAATTAGTTCAAAATCATCTGCCGGTAATACATATACATACCCTTTGCCATTTGGATTGATCGACCCATAACGCAAAAAACTTTCCATGCCGTTGGATTCCCGCTCTAACCTTCCACCCGGCTCGTCTGGATAAAATCTGAACGGCAGGGCAAAGGGAATAACTTCTTCTTGCGTCGCTGCTGCGTAAATCCCAATCTGTGACTCAATTCCGCTTGCTCCGTGTGCCTGCCTTGGCTTCACAACATCGAATAAATATTGACTTCCGTGGTACAAATACTTCGGTTTTTTCTTTACAAATGGGTAACTGATCTCATCGCCCCATTCCTTGATCTTGTCAAAAAAACCATTCACCTGCATGAGGCCATATGACCAAAGGAATGCCCTGTCCTTTTCACTGATCTCCTCAAGGCTCATCCAAAGGACTTCCCTAAGCGGCGGGTTCTCGGTTGATTCTTCAGGATCATATCCCGTGATCGCCTCTTGATCTTCGGTCACTTCTACCTCAAACGAATACTCCGAGCTACCATGATCCTTGTGGATTGTTACAAGCGGTTTTACAATCTTTCCCTCCAGTCCGGTTTCCTCCTTCAATTCTCGAAGAACCGCCTGCTCGGGAGTTTCGCCAGGTTCGATTCCGCCACCAGGCACCGTATAAAACTCGCGTCCAAAATAGAATACTCTTTCCATCAGGATCTTCCCGCCGCGCACTACGATTGCTACGCTCCTGCTCCTGCCATGAACATAGTAATCCTCTTTATCTTTGTCTTCCACTCTGCACCCCCTAAGGCCTGAAACGCTCTTTGTCTACTGCTTCGTAAAGATCCTTCCCCATCTTCTGCTCAAAATAGTCCTTGAGCGCCAGGTTGGCATCCCATTTCTCAGGGTCATACGCCCCATAGCGACGCTTTACGTCACTCATCCTGTCGATGATGTCCATGACGCCTTCCGCGCCAGAAATGGAATCACACAGCTGGATCAGCTTGTCATAATCATCTAACTGGGCTTCCTGTAGCTTCGTTCTGATCAGCTCGGTCTCTTCCTCGGTCGTATCAAAATTACCCACGTAAGCCTCGATCTTTCTTTGGTTGAAAGAATGCGTTAGGCAGATTCTTGCGGCATCGGTATATCCTAATGACATCATGTAAGAGTATCCATCCGAGACATGTCCTAGATGTCTCTTTCCGAACCGTCTGCCTATGTCATGTAATAATCCTAACACATAGGCTTTCTCTGGATCCATGCCAGAATAGAAAGCAATTTTCTCAGCGCAATGGGCTGCCGTTCTGCTGTGATCGCCCCAAGGTCCAGGATTCCGTTCCTCGGCCTCTTTCAGTAATCTCTTTGCCTCATCTCTGTCAGGATAGGTCCTGTTCTTTTGGCAAATATACAGCAAATGGTTTGTCATTCCCAAAAGCTCACGCTTCTCCGCGAAGGCCAGATTCCACTTCGTGAATGCATCAAAGTCCTCGTCCTTAATGCAGAAGTCCTCGCGGTCCTCCACGGGCTCCAAAAGGCCGTCCACCCCTGCCGTCGTGATCCACGTGACGGACTTCTTTTCAAATAACTGCTCAAATTCTATCACGTCATATCCCGTAAAGAGCTGCTCCTTAAAATGACGGATCTTGTAATCCTTCGTGAAATTCTCTTCCTCGCCTGTTGCCCAATTGCCCTGGAAATAGTTGGCATACATGATCGCAAAAACCGAAATGAATGCAAAAAGAATCGCACCGCCCGGCTTGGTCACGCGAATGGCCTCATCTATGGCCTTATGGACATCCACTTGGTCATATAGATGATACATGGGTCCAAAGACCAATGTCACGTCGAAGAAGTTGTCGTCAAAACGCGATAGGTCCGTTGCGTCGCCTTGAAGTGCCTTCAGGTTCGAAATCCCCTGCGCGTTCTGGCGAAGCTTTTCGAGATTCGCCTCCACAAGCTCCACGGCCGTCACATCCATACCTTCCTTAGCGAGTGCAACGGAGTATCTGCCCGTGCCTGCGCCAACTTCCAAAACCTTGGAATTCTTATTGGCAAAGCGATGAATATAATGCATCGTCGTAAAATACTCTAACTGCCCGTGGCGACTTCTGGTTAGCCTGTCATCCTCTTCGTATTCATTGTAAAACCCACTAACAATCTCCTGCCTACTACTCATTTCAATTCCTCCTGAGTCAAAAAGAACCATCCCCATTGACTCAAAATTATGCTCTACTTGATCGCTTGTTTTGTCTCTCCAGGTCCATAAACATTGGTAGGAATGTAACTCATGTTGAAACGCTTGCCATCAACTCTGGGATAACCGCCCTCTACCTTTGCTGCCGCATAATATACCGGTGTTCCCATCATTCCAGTTCTTTCGCACTTATCATCCGTACCCGCAACAACCTTCGCCACAGTCTCGATCGCCTCATCCAAAACCTCTGGTCCGAAAACCTCATGTCCGCAGTACATCATGTCGAACTCGCCCTGATGCTCCTTAAGGTGCAAGAGGTTCTTTAAGTAACTGACAATGGGAAGAGAATTCTCGAACTCCAGTAACGTATTGCTGTTGCATGCGTCGCCTGCATAACAAAATCTTGTCTTGTGATCGATCAAAACAATGGAGCCTGCTGTATGTCCGCCGACATACACAACCTCAATCTTACGGTCACCAAGATCAAATTCATCCCCATCATTTACGGGATAAATCTTGATCGGATTCCAATCAGCAAAGTTATCATCTAGGACCATTTTGTCACGTAGCTCTTCAGGTGCCATTTGCTGCGCAAACTCAAAAACCTTCTCCTTGCTGATCCCGACGCACTCTTGGAAAAACCCTATGTCGCGAGGATGCAAGTAGCAGTGATCAAAATGGAAATTACCTCCGATATGATCTGAATGCGCATGCGTGTTGACAACCTTGATCGGCTTGTCCGTCAGCGTTTCACAGTAGGCTTTCAAATTTCCGATGCCGATGATGGAATCGATGAGTAGCGCGTAATCCTTCCCCTCCACGAGATAACATATCGCCGGTGTTGAACCCCCAATGTTCTTGATCATCCAGCTCTTTTCCGCGATCTCCTCGCAGCAAAAATATGTAATTGCCATACCATACCCTTCCCTTCGTTTTATAGTTGTTTTATCATCTTTGTGCATTCAAAAACGCCGCTCATATACACTTCATCGCTGACTTTTTCATAGCCTAGCTTTTCATAAAATCCGACGGCTACCACGCGGCTGTCAACAATGATCTCTTTATATCCAAGCTCTCTGATCCAATCTTCGGCCTCTCGGATCACTCGTTCTCCCAAGTGATGCTCGCGGTATTCCGGCAAAACCACAACCCTTCCGATCGTCACCGCACTTTCACTGATCTCATAAAATCTGCACGTACCTATCGGATAGCCCTGATCGAGAAGGATAATATACTTTGTTCCTTCCCCGTCATGCTCGTCAAACTCGTCCCTAAGGGAAATATGGTGCTGGCGGTTCATGCCCTGAATCCTTACGCTATATGCTCCCGCGCGCTGCCATTCCGCCTCGGCGCGCATCACTTCCAGCTCTTTCATCCCATCCCTCCTAACATGATCAATTAGAGTAAGCCCTTCCGTTCATTTTTCACTTTGCTTAGGCTCGCAGGCAAGCTAGCAATATGGACGGCTCTTTTGACACATTTATAACATTACGGATTCCCCGTTTTGGCAGATCTGCTCCATCCTCCCGTCCTTGATCCGGTAGGCCTCGCCAAACAACGTATGCTTGCCATTCTCATCAACCACGATAAAGGTTCCGTTATTCATGGCGATGATCTCATGGTGAAAACTGTCTTGAAAAACAATGTCCTCCACCACGCGCATTCCATCCAGCCAATCCTCCCTAAGAGCCTCAAAATGCGGAAAAATGTTGACGTTTGTCAGTCCCAATCCCGGGATCCAACGCTTGTAATTCGGATCGAGTGCCTCCCCGTCTGCTTCAGGGCTGGCATATACGAGCTCCGCACAATTCATGGAGCCTGCGCTGTATGCAATCACAATGCCTTGATAGTTTGTTAATTTTTCTTTTAATCCAATCTTTTGAAAAAAAGCATTCTGCGTCGGCACGTGTCCGCCCGAAAGCAGCACCACGTCCATTTCGCCTATGCGATCTGTCAGATTTTCTTTCCTGTCATCACAAATATCCATGTAGGAAACGCTCAGTCCGCTCATGGGAAATGCTTCCCGCAGGCACCGAAGTATGGAATCATTTCTTTCATAATCTGCAGGTGAGGCTGAAATGATCAAAACCTTCGCATTCTCCACCCAATCCTGCTTCAAAAAATAAGTGAATCCGTTAAACGGAAGCAGCGGCGCCGGCTTACGCATTCCATCTTCCTTAACGTCCCCACCGATAGCGCTTGTCAAATATAATTTCATGTTTCTCTTTTCCTTTTCTTTTCCGCAAAAAACAATTGCCATCACATGCCTATTGCGGCTTTCTTCGAATCCCGCAAGCCGGCCCTGCCAACATTTGCGCCTTGCGCGCTTCTGCCTCAGAATCTGCAAGCACGTCCGCGTATTCCGGATGCTTTGCAAACCACTGGATAGAATAGGAGCAGGAAAGCTCTGCCTTGATCCCGTCCTTTCGAAGCTGCTCTGCCACAGTCTTCGTCAGTTCACCCGCGATGCCGCGACCCGAATATGCATCCTCCACGATCGTATGCTCGAAATTCACTACCCCTGGACGAACCTCGGGATGATCAATATATCCGATCCTCGTCCCGTCCTCGTCCTCCAACCAAGTCCTTTCCTTATTGCTCTGATACTTCATGCGTAACCTCCCTCAGTTTACAAACCCCTATAGCTTAACTTCCATGTATCTCCGATAGGTTTCAAATCCTACAGACTCATAGAACTTCAGTGCCCCTTCGTTAAACTCCCACATGTTCAGCTCCAGTCGCTGAAATCCCTTGTCCTTCGCATATTTTTTGATGAACTCAATCATCTCCGTCGCAACGCCCTGCCGCCTATACTTTTTCGCCACGCAAAACTCATCGACATCCATGAAATCCCTGGAAAACATAAAGGGTGTTTCAGGTTTGTAAATGCAATTCAATATGGCAATCCCGCAGATTTCACCATCTTTTTCCGCAACCAGAATGTCCTTATTGGGATCCTTCCAAATCTCGTAGATATAATCCCGCAGCTCCGCGCAAAATCCTGACTTAAAGATGTCTGGCCGCCCTTCCACGTGCACGTCATTGACTTCTTTTCGAAGCTCATTAACCTTCTCCAATTCCTCTTCTCTCGCAAATCTTATCATCATTCTTCCTCATCAATTTCACTTGATCCACTGCTCTAAGCCTCTGTCGCTCCAAACCTGCACTTCCACGTAACACTCAGGGCCATACTTAAAATCTGGATTCCAAACCTGCGGAAGCCCATATTTTTCAATGATCTCCAAAATCTCGTCATATGTGTACAAGCGATTCCGGTATTCCTTTCCGTCCTTCACTTTTCCGCTAAAGGTTGGATGAGAATCCCCATAGGTAAAGGAAACTGTCCGCAGATCCAACTGCTCCGCATCGATCTCGACAAACGCCGTCTGCTCATACCATTTCTCAAAGAAAGGGCACGACTCAACCACAAAATAATGCGGCGTCTCTCGCTCAATCAGTCCGCCCTTCTTTAAAAACTCTTCCTTGAGAATTCCTTCGAAGCGCCTTCTCTTAGCTACGTAATCCTCGGGCCTTTTCGATATGAATGCCTCTGGCTTTTCCTCTCGGATACGCTGCAACACCAAATCTGCCTCTTTATCCGAAAGATCAGATATGCTACGAAAGGGGCCTATGCTTTTCTCATAATAATGGTATAGTTTCATCTGCTTTCACCCTTTTCAAGTATAACATATCTACAGCTCTTTCACCATAAGATATTCGTTCAAGAGTTTCCCATTTTTTAACTTGATAAAGTTCGGGTGTACGGCTGCAATCCGAAAGCCCATCTTCTCATAAAGTGCTCGCGCGCGGCTATTTCCCTCAATAAACTCCAGCTCAACTTGTGTCACTTCCGGCTTGGATTTTGCGATTCCAAGCATCGCTTCAAACATCTGCGTTCCAATCCCTAGATTCCAATACTCTTTCATGAGTGCGATGCCGATGGACGCTCTGTGTTTTGTCTTCAGATTTCTGTTGAATCGAATCTGGCAGTTTCCAGCGACTTTTCCATCTACAAGGCACACCAAGGCATAGTCATACTCCGACGAATTCCATTCCTCGAAAATCTTCTTCTCGCCTTCATAAGTATACTTCTCACACTCTTCGGGATAACGCAGAATAAACTCCGTTTCACCTGCTGAAACCCTCAAATACTCCAGAACGCCCTCAATATCTTCTTCCTTAGGATTACGAAGTAGCGCCTTTCTGCCATCCTTTAACGTAAACCATTTATCCTCTGTTATCATTGTCTTCTCCTTTAACTCACTTGATAGCGACCTGCCTGCACGTGCCACATTTCCGCGTATCTGCCGTTCTTGGCAAGGAGACTTTCGTGCGTGCCTTCCTCAGCGATCCGTCCATTCTCCAAAAGGATGATCCTGTCGGCATCTCGCGTCGTGGAAAGTCTGTGCGAAATGTAGAACACTGTCTTGCCCTTTGCGGCAGATTCCATCGCCTTATTTAATTCATACTCTGCAATCGGATCCAGCGCACTGCTGGGCTCATCCATGATCAAGATGTCCGCGTTTTTGTAGAAAGCTCTGGATATGGCAACCTTCTGGCTCTCGCCGCCAGAGAAGTTCACGCCTTCCTTGTCAAACTCCGTCGTCACAGGCGTATCCAAACCCTTCGGCAGTGACTTTAATCGCTTTCCAAATCCGGCTTTCTCCAAGGCCATCGTTACTTTTGCATCCTCCTCTGATTCCGCCTCCAGACTCCGCATCACGACGTTTTCTTTCAGCGTCGCGCCATACATCTGGTAATCCTGGAAGACAACGCCAATGCGATGACGATAATCGTAGGGCTTATACTTCTTGATGTCCTGTCCATGATACAGGATCCGTCCGCCCGTCGGGTCATACAATCGCATCAGAAGCTTGATCAGCGTTGTTTTCCCTGCGCCGTTATAACCTACGATGGCGATCTTCTCTCCAGGCTTCACTGTCATGGTGATGTCCTTTAAGGTATCCTCCATCTCCTCCTGATAACGGAAGCTCAAATGTTCTAGCGAAAGCTCCGCATTACCCTCGGGAACGGCATCTCCTTCCATGGCCTTCATCTTCGGCTCATAGTCAAGGAATGCCCTGATCTTATCAACGTACAAGCTGTTTTCCTGTGCCTTCGGGAAGATGTCTGCCATGTTCGCCATGCCTCGGCGAAGGCTTCCCGTACGGTTAAAGAGCACCACGGCATTACTGTAATCAATGGTGTGCAACACGGCTGCCTGGAATACGAGATAAGTGATGTAAAGACCATCCATGATAAAATCACCCACCACGTAACCATTCGTGAAAGTCAAAAGCGACCTCTTAAGGCCAATCTTCTTCTGTTCCTGGATGATCTCGTCATTGGTTTCCTGAAACTCCTTTTCAAGCGCGTCACCCACTCTGGGATGGAGTCTAAGCTCCTTCGCATAGTCATTTAGGTAAAACACGCGGCTTACGTAATTACGCTTTCTCTCCAAAGGATTCACCTTGAGACGAACCGAGTAATTTAGCTTGTTCAAAACCTTCGAAACCAAAAATCTCAGAACAAAGGAAGCAAATACAAACAGGATGCCCGCCGCGTCCGTCATCAGGTAGAACACGCCCGTTGTAAAGATGATCGTCAGGCCCTGCATGATCATGTTACACATGGCAAGGAACCTGTCGATGGAGCTCTCCGCCTCTGCTACGGCCAGCACAAAATCATTATAGTATTTCGGATCATCATAGCAGTTCAGATCGATCTGCGCTGCCTTCTCATACATTTTTTCCTTGAGCGCCTTATAGAGCTTTGGCTTGCTGCGATAGGACCAGCCATGGATGAAAAAGCCATCGGGAACGATCTGGATCATGTTAATGACAAGGATCACGCCGATAAATAAAAATGCCTTCCAAAAAGGTTCATGATACTCTGCACAGTGCAGAACGTAACGAATGCCCAGCACGTGCTCCAGAAAGATGATGCCCTGATAACGGAAACCATCATACAAGAAGTAAATCATGTATCCCGGACAGGTCTTGAAGCAAAGATTCCAAAGGAAGAGTTGATTTTGCCATACTTTTTTCATGCCTGCTCACCTCCTTCTGATAATGCAAGATAGTTCTTCGCCTGCTTCGAATACATGTCGGCGTACAAACCCTTCTGCTCCATGAGCATGTGGTGCGTGCCCGCTTCCTTCACGGTGCCGCCGGACAACAGGTACACCCAGTCCGCATTCTGTACGGAGGAAAGTCTGTGCGAGATGAAGACTAGCGTATGATCCGCGCAGGTGTCATAAATATTGTCAAAAAGCGTCGCCTCCGCGATCGGGTCTAATGCACTGCTGGGCTCATCAAAAATCTTAAAGGGACATTCCTTGACAAAGGCTCTCGCCACGACGATCTTTTGGAATTCACCGCCGGAGAGTACCGCGCCCTCGTCATCAAATTCATGGGTCAGAGTCGTCTGAATCCCCTTCGGCAGGGTCATGACTTTATCATATGCACCAGAGAGTTTTAATGCCTCGCAAACCCTTTGTTCCTTTTCATTTTCTGGAATCTCTTCTCCCATGACCACGTTATCCATCACCGACATGGAAAACATTCTGTGATCCTGAAATGCCGTTGCAAACAGTGCCCGATACTTCTTAAGGTCATACTCACGAATGTTTCTTCCGTTCAGCAAGATCTCACCCGAAGTTGGATCATAAAAACGAAGCAGTAGCTTGATCAAAGTTGTTTTTCCTGCGCCGTTATGCCCTACCAGCGCATAGGTCTTACCACCGCGAAACTCCATGTTGAGATGCGATAATACCTCTTTGTCCTTATAGGAAAAGGACACGTCACGAAACTCGATGGACTTGATCTCCTTGCCGGGATCTAACCCTTCCGAATCCTCCGGGATCTTTTCCTTGTATTCCAAAAAGGTCCTGAGATACTCGATAAACAGACCATTCTTAAACAGGCTCGTCAAAGACTCCGTAAAACCGATCAGGATCCAGGTCGTCGAAACCATCATACTGGTAATGACGGCCAGCTCCGCGAGGCTCATGCTGTTACTTACCAGCGTTCTGTATGCCCCGTAGATCAGGAGTCCTTCGAAGATAAAAGTGAAGGTGAACATGACATACATCCAGTGCAGCACCATCGCCCTCTTCGTGTACTTTTTCGTAACATCGGAAAGGCCCGTGATCGCCTCATGATATTGACGCTTCATCAGAGAGAATACGTCCGTCAGGCGCATCTCCTTCGCGTATTCCGGAAGATACATGACGCGGTTAATGTATGCGATCCGGCGATTGTGCGGCGCCATGTCCTTATTTCTTGCATAATCTATATGGCTGAGTTTTCTGTTAAACACGAAATTTCCGATGATGGGAAAAAGAATGAACAGGACGGAGATCTTATCCACCTGATACATGAAAACAAAGGCGCACACGCTGGCGATGGCTCCAAAGACCGTCTTAAACACGTCCTGCACCGTTGTCATGAGGCGCTGGTCCGCCTTCTCCATGGCGAGGGTGTACTTGTCATAGAAATCGCTGTTCTCAAAGCATTCCAGCTCCACGTTCCGGGACTTGCGAAACAACTTCGTGTACAGGCCCTTATTCACCTTCGCCTCGCTGACGGGAAAGACGTATCCCATAAGCGTGCTCTCGTAAAAGTTACAGGAACACATCACGATGACAACAACGATGACAAAGGTCATGATGGTCCGAAAACTGTCTCCGTTCTCCAGCGAATTGATGACGTAGCGCATGAAAAACGCACTGTAGAATAACCATTCAAAGTAACCCAAAAACTGCATGATGCCCTGATGCACGACCAAGGACGGACAAATTTTTCCTAAGAGACCACAGGCAAAAAGGTTGTTTTGTACCGCCCTTGTCCTTGTGATCTCCCGTTTGCTTGCTTTCTTTTTCATAGCTGGCTCCTTAAGCGTATTTTAAAGCAAAACACCCACCTGCCAATCGAGACAGGTGGGTACGATTTCGCTTTTCTTCTCATTTTGTCTATGCCAAACATAAACAAAAGAACCTATCTCTTCTGCTTTGAATTTTGATACACGAAAATAGTACCATGCACGGGATAATCGTTCACGGACCACTTGACGTTATATCTAATTTCAGTACACAGAAATAGCATGCCGGTTCTCCTTTTCTTTCAAAATGAGCTTCGTTTTCATTGACTGAATACGAAAAATAATGAAATGAATATACTACACAATTTTTTCAAAGTCAACACATTTTCTAAAACTTTTTTGAAACGATTTACATATCGTCAGTTTGATCAGTTTCCATCAGGATTTCTTCTCTTTTATGGCACATATGATGGTCCCGATCACATCCGTTGTAAAGAAGAATTGGAAGAAGCCAACGAGAAACGCAAAGAATTTTCCATTCTTTCCGTCCTTCACGGATCTGCTTAAATAAGCGAACATAAAGGGCGCGCTGCCAATCAGCGAAATCCAGCCTAAAACACACAAAATGCCAATGATCACGGGAGAAACAAAGATCATGATCACGACGGGCGTGAACATGAACAGGAACAAAAGAACAATGAGTACCGCACCTGCAGCATAAAAAGGAATGAGCAGATACTTAATGATCCGCGCGGTATTCAGAAATACTTTTCTATGCTGCTTTTTTGAACTTGCAACGATGATAATGTTCAGCAAAAGTAAAAGGAGCGGGATCCCCAAAACAAGGAGCGACAGATTCTCGCCGAGCGGACCATAATGCGTCTTTGCGAACTCATCATATGCCGCCTGGGAGTTGACGGTTTCATCTGGTTTTGGAAGCGTGAGATACCAGATCACGGGATAAACATAGGTCAGAACTACGTAAAGCAGTCCCCATAAATAAAGGGCATGAAACCCTTTCCCATCATTTGCAACGCTCCCTGCACTTTCTTTTTTCATTTGGATCCCCTCTCTTTCAGACTTCGATATATCATCACGCGATATATTTCATATTACTATAACTAAAACGATTTCGCAACAAAAACTTACTCAAAAAATCAAGACAAGGATTCTTAGCTCTGTTATACTAAGCTTACAATCGATTGATTCCTAGGAATTGCACCAAAAAAGGAGACGCGACATGAGTAAACTGGAGCTTTTGGCCGAAGCGCTGGAATACGTGGAACAGAACCTGCAGGAAGACCTCCATACGGAGGACATCGCCGCGGCCTGCTACTGTTCTAAATCGACAATTGAAAAGCTTTTCAGGCAAGTCAACCACATCTCCGTGCGTGATTACGTGATCCGCAGGAGAATGACCAAAGCTGCAAGAACGCTGGTAGAACGCCCCGACATGAGCCTGCTCGACGTGGCCGTAGCCTACGGTTACTCGAGCAATGAAGCCTTCACGAGAGTCTTCTATCAGACCTGGAACTGTTTACCGTCCAAGTACCGCGAAAGCAGACGCGTCTTGGAGTTATTTCCAAGGATAAACCTGCCTTCGGAATCAAAAGAGGAGAAAACTATGACAAGAAGAAAATTCGATATCAGTGAATTATATGACCTTTTCAAAAGCAGACAGAATTGCTATTTCGTATGTTGCGACATCGCAGGCCTGATCCCCATCAATAACATTTCTCTCAAGGCCGGGGACCTTGCGATCCTGGAATCCATGCACAGAATGGAAGTCGTGGCAGGTGAGGACGACGTGATCTTCCGCATTGGCGGAGACGAATTCGTCCTGCTGACGAACAGTGAGGAGGAAGCCTACGCGCAAAGCCTGGCAGACCAGATCTTATCCCACAACGAGGAGCCCATCGACTTCGAGGGAAGAAAGATCCCCCTCTCCCTCTACGCAGGCATCGTGAGGCTCGGAAAGAAAACCGTTCGCTACAGTGAGATGTTTACGGAGTTGCAGAACGTCATCCTGCACGAAAAGCAAAAGATCGATCCAAACAACTTAGCGTAAAGCAAAGGGTTGGCTCCAAACTGGGCCAACCCTTTTTCTTAGTAACGTAAGTTTTTTTCTTTCTTTTCTGCGTAAGGATCTTCGCCCGTCAGATATTGCCGCAGACTCTTTACAACCCCTTCTTGTTCTTCTATTTCCAGGATTGCCTGAAGCGCATCTTCCCGCTGAAGGAACGCATCCAAGGCATAATTTGATTCACGGAAAAGATTGATGCCTTGGTGACTGTCGACTTCCCCATTCAGGTAAATGACATCGATGTCCGAACTTTGCAGGAGTGCCTGTAGTAGCTCCTTCGTCGTCAAGGCATCCACTGTTTCCTTCGGCAAGCGCTCCGTCTCATAGGGATGTAATCTTCTCTCCGCGTCGTCGCTTACGTATTCCGCGATCGTCGGCGATGAAAAAGCCTGTCCGCCATTGATGTTATATAGTACGTAAAAGGGTAAAATCTCCACGTCATATCTTTCCCAATACTCGTCCGCACTTCCGTTTAGCCACGTGTAAACTTCATTGGGCAACTCTGAAACGGGGTAACCCGGAAGGTATAGAATAAAGCGTTCAACATGGTTCAAGCCGTAAGGCTGTGCCGTCGTATAGCGCGTATCGCCTTCTACGGAAATCCTACCTGTTTCCGGAAAAGTTAGGTCTTCTACGTAACACGAGTATGCCAGTTCATTGATCTTTTTGGGTGCGGAGCATTTCCCGGAAAACTCGCAGATCTGCACGTCCCAGGCAATGCCATCTCCAGCTCCCGCGTCAAAATCGCGATAGGTCCCTTGGAAGCTCCCGTCCTCTTGAAAATGCAAGGTTGTACTCCAACCTCCGGCGCCGCTTGTAAACAAGAATTCCTCTGGAAGTGATGCGTATAGATTCCCGGGCACTTCGGCAGAACTATTCAAATCCTCAATGGGGTCATTTCCCACGATCAAACCAAATAGTCTCGTACTTCCCAGCTTCGTTTGATTGATCAGATAATCATGATAGGTTTTTGCCCTCTCTACGTGCCAACCCTCTTCCGGATCCGTTACGTAAGTACAATCCAGGCAAACCATGTTTTCGTTGCCTAGCGGGTAAACCAGTCTTAGTACTTTATGTTCGAAGGATTGCTCGATCTTTGCCCTGATGCACGGGCCTTTGGAAAGATCCTCTGGATACCCTTCCAGCTGAAATGATGCGTTCGTATGTTCGTAGAACAGTCGATCACTCATGGGTTCGAACGCGCCATCTTTAAATTGCAATAAAGTAAGCTTTCCTGGCCAGTTATAGGTGCTTCCCGCGAGACTGGACTGCAAGAAGACGAGCTCCTCCCTGCCATCTCCGTCCAAATCCGCGGCTACGCCTTCCGTTGTGATCATGAATGCGCCTTGCATTTCAAATTCGATCTCTTTCCCATCTTTCAGGCTCGCCTGGATCAAGGTTTTTCCACTGGGATGATCCTTGATGCTGACGGTTTCTTTCTCTCCATCGCCGTCGAGATCAGCCTGCAGGTCGGGTCTGGTTTGCCAGTCTTCCGTTTCCTTCACGTCCACTTGCTCTTGCTGCGTAGTACTTTCCACGTTCTCTTCCTGCTTTCCCTTTTTGGCGGTCGTCAGACAGATCACCGCTACCAGAACGATCACGGCAATCGCCACGATCACAATCCAGAAGGAAGGCTTCTTGTAGTTCAAGAGATTTTTAATTCTTCTTTCCGCATCGCTCTCACCGAAAGCCACGGGGGAATATCCAAGAACATGCTTCTCGGTCGCAAAAGAGAGTAGCGTCTCTCCGTAGCATTTCTTACGTTCCGCACCTAAGCGCGTGATCACTGCCTCATCGCAGCGCATCTCCTGATCTCGCACGAAACACACGTAGGCGAGCCATGCAAAGGGGTTACACCAATAGATTGCCAAAAGAAGATATGCGACAAGCTTTACCAAAGGATCCCCATGTGCAACGTGAATCTTTTCGTGCTCTAAAATACAAGCCTTCCGCTCCTCGTCAAGATGAAAAGGAATATAAATCTTTGGCCTGATCACGCCTAGAACAAAGGGCGTTGCAATGTCATCGCACTCCCAAATGTTATCCTGAAGTAATACGGCCTGTCCAACGCGTTTTTTCACGCGCACGTAAGAAACCATGCCCGTACCAAGAATTGTGATCATTCCAAATAACCAAAGACCGAAAACTCCCGTGGCGGAAATCTCTTTCAGCGACCACTTTCGAACTGGTTTATTGCTGTCTGAAGCTAGTTCACCGCGATCGGCATTACCTTCTGGCGTGAACTCCTTTTCCTCTGCCGTACTGACTGGCAGCGCCTCACTTTCTTGCCGCGTCAATTCTTCCAGCTCTTTTTCGGCATGATCGCGGTAAACGGAAAGATCCTCTCCACTTTGCACGGTAACGCTTTGGTCAGCCAAGGTCTCCCCCGTACTCACTTGCGTCCTCTCCCATGGCAGATACTGCGCTACGCTGATCGGCGTTGTGATCGGCAGTGCAAACAGCATGCGCACACCCACGATGGCCCAAAGCGCATAGACATACTTCTTAGGGGTTTTACGCAGCAATGCCCTCGCCAAAAGCACAATGCCAATGACCACGGCAAGCGTCAGATTTCTATGAAAGAAATGTTCCATAAAATCCATCATCGTATTTATCATCGTTTCATCCTCTTAGAAAACCGCTCTACGATTCCTTTTCCACGTGCTCCCGGATCATCTTTCGAAGCTGCTTTGCTTCCTCTTCGGTGATCGTTCTGCCGCCCAAGAAGGCTGCAACAAAGCTCGGCAATGATCCATCAAAGGTACGCTCCACAAAATAGGTGCTCTCGTTGGTCTGGGCCTGGTCCTTCGGGATCAGAACGCGAACCGTCGCGTCGTCATTTTGAATATAGCCCTTCTCACAGAGCTTCTTGATTACCGTATAGGTCGTGGATTTTTTCCAGCCAAGCTCCTCCTGACATAATCTCACAAGTTCACCGGAATTCACCGGCGCGTTCTCCCATACAATGCACATAAAGCGGTAATCGCTGTCACAAAGTCTCGCGTATTCCATCATTCTCTATCAACCTCCGTTGCAAGTCTATGGTCATAGACCTATTTTTAGTCTATAACAATAGTCCTGCCTTGTCAAGTACTCTTACCAAATTCGTGAAAACGTGCTATCATAGAGTTGCATATTTTTTACGCCCTAAGAAAGGATCTGCCATGAAGTACATTCATTCTTTGAAGGAATTACCAAAAGAACAATGGGCATTCGCCGGCGGAAAGGCGAAGTCTTTGGCATATATGATGCAAAACACAAAGCTGCGCATACCGAGCGGTTACGTGATCCTTTCGAATGCCATCGCGGATGGCAAACTGAAGGAACCGGCGCAACAGGAACTGACGCACCTTATGAAAAGTCTCGATACAAGCACACCCTACGCCGTTCGCTCCTCCGCCCTCAATGAAGACGGCGAGCAGGCCTCCTTCGCCGGGCAATATGAGACCGTGACGGATGTCCCAAGGGATGGCATACCTGCCGCCGTGGAACAAGTGATCGCTTCAGCAAAAAACGCCAACGTTCAGGCCTATACGGCAAACCATCTCATGAAAGAAAATGAAACGTTTGGCATTGGCATCGTCATTCAAAAATTCGTGAAAGCGCAGTTTGCAGGCGTGCTCTTTACGGCAGATGCCATCACCGGCAAGGATGAAAAGATGGTCGGCAACTATGTATGTGGCGCGGGCGAACAGCTCGTTTCCGGTGCAGAGAATGCACAGGAATTTCGGATCGGTGCGATCCAATATTCCTATGAAGGTCCGGCCGAATTTTCTCGCCATGCAAAAACCCTCGGAAAGTATTGCAAATCCATCCGAAACCTTTATGAAATGCCCATGGACATTGAGTGGGCCGTTGCAGACGGAAAGGTTTACGTACTGCAGGCAAGGCCGATCACAACGCTCCAAAGATGTCATTTAGAATCCTATGACGTCAACGGAACACGCAGTGGTTATAAACTGCTCACGCGAACGAACGTCGGCGAGATCTTTATGAAGCCCGTTTCTCCCATGACCTACAGCGCCTTGGAAAAGATCAATGACATCCTCGGTCTTCCCGAATGGCTTGATAACGTCTGCGGTCAGCCGTACATGAACATCTCCGTCATGTGCTCCATCGCGGTAGCCTTTGGAAAGAAAAAGGAAAGTGCCTACGAGGCCATGAAGGGGCTTGTCGGAAAAGCGCCTGAAGGCATAGAGGTTCCCATCTCGCCCTTTGATAAAAAGCGATTCCTTAAAAAGATTTGGAAGCTCTTCTTCCCCAAGGAGAAATCCAAGCTGACAAAAGCGCAGAAAAAAGAGATGGTGGAAAAACTCGCTGACATCTCCAGGGACATGATCAGGGAGATCCGAGAAATTCAAAGCACGCAAGCACTATATCAGTATTGGACGGACCAAATGTTACCAAAGCTTCGCGACGGCATGGCCTCCGTGATCGGTCAGTCCGGGACTTCCATGCTCCCACTCTTTGCAACGAGAGGACAGATTGCCAAGATCGCTGGTGAAGAAATGGCGGAAAGACTCTGCGGCGGGTGCCTCGGCATGATGGAAAGCATGAAACCGCTCCTTCTCATCTCTGACGTCATAAATGGCAAGCTCTCAAAGGACGATTATATCAAAATCTGCGGCCACAGATGTCCGAATGAAATGGAGCTGATGGCAAAGCATCCCTATGAGGACGAGACTTACGTAGACAGGCTGATCAAGGAACATCGTAACGACAACCTCGACATGTACCAGTTGCAGGCAACGCAAAAGAAAGCATACGAGGAAGCGCTCGCTGAGTTCAAGCAAAAGCATCCAAGCAAAAAGATTTGGATTGATAAGAAAATCGCGCGCTTTGTGCAGGCAAACACCTTCCGTGAAGACCTGCGCAGCAAGGGCGTTTGGATCTTCTGCGTCTTCCGGGAATACATTCTTCGCGCCGGACAGCTAACTGGGCTTAATGACGACGTCTTCATGCTCCTATTTGATGAATTATTCGATTATTTAAGGGGAGATGCATCTATCGCAAATTGCGTAAAGAAAAGGCGTGAAACCTATGAGAAATACTTGACCTATCCGACCTTCCCCAATATCATCTTGGGACGGTTTGATGCGGATGCCTGGATGGCGGATGCGAACCGCCGAAACGATGCTTACGTGCAAGACATGG
>JAFPRF010000274.1 GCA_017400965.1 Lachnospiraceae bacterium | reverse complement strand
GGCGTACTTGTTGGCGTTTGCCTTGATCATCAGCTTGTCCGTTCTCTCTAAGGTTGCCACCTGCATGCCTGCCGCCACGGTACTGCCGGGCTGCACGAGAATGCTCGTGACAACGCCCTGCACCTTGAGGTTCACGCCCTGTTTCGCGAGCTCCGCTTCTTCGAGAAGAGTCTGGTAGTTAATGTCCGTCAGCTCCTTGTCGATCTCGAGCTGCTGCTTATTGTAATCGCTCAGAACGCTGGCCTCGCCGGTCGACTTCTGGGTCTGCATCTTCACCTGATATTCCTGCAGGTCCGCGATGGTCTTTTGCTCTTCGGTGATCTTCTTTTCCACGTCCAGCTCGTACTCCGACTTCGTGGAAAGGCGCTGCTGAAGCGTCAGCTGCTCGATCTGGTTTGCTATGCTCTCCAGCTCCTTCACGGCATCTTCATATTCCTTCGTTCCAGGCGTGAGGCTCGCCATCTTTTCCTTCACCTGCGACTGCTTTTTCGTCAGATTATAGTTGGCCAGGACTGCGTCATTGCTGACCTTGGTCTGGTAATCCACCAGTGACTGTTGGAGATTCTTTAAGTAATTCTGATGATCTTCGATCTGCTTTTTGAGGACTGCCAGGTTGGTGTCTGCCTCCTTGACCTTACCATTGCCCTTGGAGCTGGAGCTTACGGTATTGTCATAGGACATCTGAGCCTTCTCGTTTTGGAGCTGCGCCAGGTACAGGTCCTTCTCCAGCTTATCGAGATCATAGGAAGCCAGCTGCGTCCCTGCGGGGAGCTCGTCACCCGTTCTCGCAAACACTTCCTTTACCGTGCCGGAGGCAGGCGCGTATATGGTCATGGTCTCGGCGCCGGATACGTTACCCGTGTTGGTAACGATCTCCTGCAGCTCGCCGCGGGTCGCCTTCGTCGTCTGCACGGTTGGCGTTACGTCGACGGCGTTCTTTGTTTTGTTAAAGAAAATGATCCCTCCGATCACGAGCACCGCCAATATGAGCACGATGATCCATTTCTTACCTTTTTTTCTCTTCTTATTCTTCGCTTTCACTTGTCTGCTCTCCTTTTTCGAATGAATCACTCTCGATGTGTCCGTCCTTGATCTGGATGATGCGCTTTGCCCGCGCAGCGATCTCGTTGTTGTGCGTGATCACAATGACCGTCCTTCCGTCCTGATGCAGTGCCTCCAGGATGTCCATGATCTCCCAGGTCGAATGTGAGTCAAGGTTACCCGTCGGCTCATCCGCCAGGATGATGGGCGGCGCCTGGGCGATGGCCCGCGCGATCGCGACCCTTTGCTGCTGACCGCCGGACATTTCCGCCGGGCGGTGGTCCATGCGGTTACCGAGCCCCACCTTTTCCAAGGCGGTTTCAGCCAACTGCCTGCGCTTTCCCTTTCCAACGCCTCGATAGATCAGCGGCAGTTCCACGTTTTCGAAGGCCGTCAGATTCGCGATCAGGTTAAAGCCCTGAAAAATGAATCCGATCTCCTGGTTTCGGATGTCAGACAGTTCATCGTCGCCCAACTCGCCCACGTTATTCCCGTGGAGATAGTATTCACCCTCCGTCGGCACGTCCAGACAGCCAAGGATGTTCATAAGCGTCGATTTTCCACTGCCCGATTGACCGATAATGGCAACGTACTCCCCTTCATCGATTGTCACCGTCACGTGATCGAGTGCCCGAACCTCATTTTCGCCCGGATGATAGATTTTACTCACGTCTCGGATCGAAACTAGTGCTCCCATGTGTTTCTCCTGTTCAAAATTCATGTCACTTGTGTCATTTTTCGGTGAATAAACCCTTGTTTTTCCACCAATTCCACAAAGTTATCCACAATGACACATGTGTCATGCACGTTTGCACCTGTGTTTTTCACTGTGTCATATCAGAAAAGCCTTCCTTATCATATCATGAAATGAGGGCCAGTGCAAGCACCTCAGTTTCCATATTTTCCCCAAGAATCCCAGAATCTTTCAAGTTTTTTTGAAAGGAGTTCCGTATTTACCACTTCCACGTACTCCCATTCCCTGGGAAATAGCCTGCGATACGAGTTTTGGAGGAATCTTTCGTCCAAAAGCGCGATCACGCCCACGTCCTCCTGCGTACGGATCACTCTGCCGGCCGCCTGCTGCACCTTATTCATGCCAGGGTACCTGTAAGCATAATCAAATCCGTTTTCACCACGTTGGTCAAAATAGTTCTTTAGGAGCTCTTTTTCAAATCCCACCTGGGGCAGACCGGTTCCAACGATCACCGCACCGATCAGACTGTCTTCCTTTAAATCAATGCCTTCGCTAAAAACGCCGCCAAGGACGCAAAAGCCAACCAGCGTATCGGTGCTCCCACCTTCCACCTCGATTTCCATGTCGATCAGCGAGGTAAGGTCCAGGGCCTCATTTCCTCGAAACCGTCCAAGGAACAGCTCCTTTTCTTCCTCCGTCATGACTTCCTTTTGTAAGATGCATTCCCTGCCCTCCGGCATGAAATGCTCCTCAAAGACTTCATAAAGAGACTGCAGGAAGGAATGGGACGGACAGAACACCATGTAATTACCAGCTCTGCTTCCGACCACCCGGTCGATATAACGGGCGATATTATAGAACTCTTCCGGCGAGCGCCTGGTGTACTTTGAGGTCACGTCATTTGCAATAAATAACGCGCGTTTTTCCGTATCGAACACGGATTTCGCATATACCTCGTAGTCCTCCTTATCACCGCCTAGCAGTTCCTTATAATACTGGATGGGTAGCAGCGTTGCGGAGAACAGGATCGAGCTCCTGCCGCGCAACATGCATTCCTTTAGATTCTCCCTGGGATTGACGTTAAAGAGCTTGATCATGAAGGCATCGTCATCCCGCAGCTGCACGTACTTTACGTAATTCTCGTCCAGGCGCTCACAGATGTCGAGGAAATGCGATACTTCGAAAAAGAAGTCCAGTAGCGCTTCCCGGCAGGTGACGGTCTCTTCCTCCTGCTCCGCCAGATAATCGGACATGCAACCATAGAGACGCTCCAAGGCCGTCACGAAGTCGTCGATGGAATCGATCACCTGCGCCGTTTCGCATTCGCGTTTGAATAACAGCAGTTCTTTATTACACTTTTCCAGATGATACGTTATTTTTTCCGCGTAGCCCTCGCGCACAAATATCGATTTTGCCTTTTTCCCGCCTTTCTTTTTCTTGGAAGATTTCTTTGGCTTCTCATCACCAAGGTCAAAGAGCGCAAGCTGCGTCTCCTGCGCCGGCTCCGCTTCTTCCGTCACCTGCGCAGTGGATTTCTCCATCTCGGTGAGAATCTCCGTCTTAATCTCCCGCTTTAGCTCCAGGAAATCCTCCTTGACGAGCTCCGCGGAATACATTTCCCGTCCGCGGTCCAAAAGGTTATGCGCCTCGTCGATGAGGAAGAGATAATCCCCGCCTCCGCTCTCGAAAAAGCGTTTTAGGTACACGTGCGGGTCAAACAAATAGTTATAGTCACAGATGATCCCGTCCGCAAAAAGACTCGCGTCCAGGGACATCTCAAAGGGACAAACCTGATGCTTTTCCGCGTAGCTTTCGATCACCTCGCGGCTAAACCGGTCCTCATGGGTGATCAAGTCGTACAGACAATCGTTGATCCTGTCATAATGCCCCTTTGCATAGGGACACTTTTCCGGATTGCATTCCGTCTGCTCCATCGGGCAGATCTTCTCCTTTGCGGTAAGGACAATGCTTTTAAAACGCACGCCCTGCCCACGCAAGAGTTCGATCGTGTCATCCGCAACGGTTCGGGCGATCGTCTTTGCCGTCAGATAGAAAATCCGCTCCCCCATCTGCCGGCTCATGGCCTTCATGGCAGGGAATACCGTGGAGATCGTCTTGCCGACGCCAGTGGGCGCCTCGATGAACAACTTCTTTTTATGATAGATGGTCTGATAAACATACGATACCAGATCTTTTTGACCGTCTCGGTAAACGAAGGGAAAGGTCATCTTTTCCAGGGAAGCCTGCCGAATGCCGCGCCACTGCCAGGTAAAGTCAGACCACTTGCGATACTCGGCAAGAAGCTCTTCAAACCACTTTTCCAGTTCGGGCAGGTCATATTCCTCATAAAAGTATCGGATGTCCTCCGTCTCGATGTTGCAATAGGTGACCCGAACCTGCACCCGCTCACGCGGTTTTTGCCGCGTGTAGAGGTACGCATAGCACTTCGCCTGCGCCAAATGTACGGGAATAGGCTTACGAAGGCGCCCCAAGTCACGATAAGTGCCTTTGATCTCATCGATCATCAGCTTCTCTCGCACGTCCAAGATGCCGTCAGCACGTCCTTCCACGACAATCTGGTAGTTTTCCGCGGGAAACGTCGCTTTGAGTGACACCTCCGCCTGATACTCCGAACCCATGCGCTTTTGCAGCATCTTATGGATCCTGCTCCCCTCCTGCATGGCGTTCTCGGCCCCCGCCTGATGACGATTGTCGATGTCGCCCCCTCGAAGGATAAATTCCACCAAACGCCTTACGGAAATGCGGATTTCCCCCATGGGAGCATCAACGCGCGTATTCTCATTATCCGCCTGCTTCACTGCCGGCAAATTCTGCTCTCCCATGGCTTCCTCCTTCCCGATTCTATGGAGCAAAAAAACACCCCACAAAAGATGTTACTCCATCTTTCGCGAGGTGTCAAACTCCTTCTGTTATAAAAGGATCCGTATTAGCAGGCAACGGTCAATCTGTTCAAAAGCTCCTCAAATTCAGCATTGTATCCATTATAGGCAACCTTTAAAGGGCGGCTGAAATCCAGCGCATATACGCCAAGGAAAGACTTTCCGTCCACAACGTAACGGTTGTAGCTTACGTCAATGTCAAAATCACACTTTGAAGCCGTGTTTACAAAGTTCTTTACGCCATCCGGGGTCAATCGAATTGTCTTAATCATACTAATCCTTCCTTTCTTTTGAGACCAAACAACTAACTGCGAATTATTATTATTTTATCCAAATACTGCAAATTGTAAATCGCAAGGTTTCACAGAATATCCAATATTTCATAACTTCGATTTGTGAAAAATCGACGGAATTGCTCCATTATTGACCGTATTTCTTTATTTTGATATAATAATCACTGTCTTAATGGAGGATTGTTTATGAAAACCAAACTCAACTCACAGATCATCTTATTTGCGGTTTTACTCATATTGGGCGAAGCCTTAACCCTTATATTTTGTGCTTGTTTTATAAATGTCCCTCAAAAGTTTACGGACCTTGTCCCCACGGCAATGTATACCTTCACATATAACATCACGATTGAAAAGAATCTCCTAAGCATTCTATTGTTCAGCGGCAGTATTATTATCCTGATTTATTACATTCTTAAGAAGAAGTCCTCCAACCATGCACCTCAACCCTTATCATCGGAAATGCTCTTTCTAGTCATGATTATTGCGGGCGTAGCAACCTCATTTATTGCATATCGCCACAATCGTCAACTGATGATTCTTCCATTACTCTTTCTACTGTTCATTATTGATCGAAAGCTTATTCCCTCCGGCGTTTGTTCCTTCATTCTTGCATCCTACGCCTTGATCGGATTATATCGTCTGGCTGTCATCTTAGGATTTCCCATGCAGTTGTCCAATAGTTATGTGTCCGTGGCGGCTTTGATCTTATCAGCCATCCCCCTATGCTTTAAGGATAAAAAGCTTGCCTACTACCGTTTTTCCGCCATCTGTAACTTTTTTACGCCGCTTACGTTGCTCGTATTTCTTCAGAACAAATACATTTGGAAAAACGAGCTTTACGTCTATTCCGTTCCCATGCCTTTACTCCTTACCATTTTGCTTTTTCTTTTGATTTTTGAGATTGAGGCCATCAAACTCATTCGCAATAAAAAGTCATCCTTCTTAGATTTCGAAGGAATCACTCTTGGATCATGCATTTCCATCATCAACTGTAATCGATTTGATGGCACAGGCGTGATCATGCCAGCAGACATCCATCATCCCTTCGAAAATATCATTGGCTTTCAACAGATTTTTGAATTAGGTCAAAAATCCTTTCTAGAATACACCCCCATATCTGGAGAGTATTCTTTAGTTCAAGGTTTTGTCCATTTTCTTTGGGGAGACGGTGGTAAGTTTTCAAATTATCACGCTACCAGAAATTTGTTTTTTCTTTTCATCATTGTTATCTTAATCTTACTTTTGAAAAATATTACCGAAAGATCATTTTTACTTTTGATCTCTCTATTTTTTTACATGCCCTCATATAATCGCTACGCATTAATACTGCCCATTATGGTATTGCTGATTCAACCTAAGCTGAGGCAAAACCATCGTCTTTGGCTGATCGCTTACAGCCTTACCAGCGTACTTCACGCGTTATACTATCCCGCCTTTGGCGTTGCCATAGCTTTTGCATTTCTACCATTTGCGATCTGGTTGCTGATAGATTACGTAAAATCAGGTATTTTCAAGGCAGAGCTTAAAACCTGGCCTTTTTATGTTTCCGTAATCCCCTGCGCGATTCTTCTTTGTATCATGTTACGCCCAGTCCTCGGCACTGCTCTGCACACCTTAGTTTACTCAAAAGCAAGTACGGTTTCGGAGGGTCTTGCGCGATTTGGCTCATCTCCTCCAACATGGTTTTTCCCCCTTCTTAATAGTCTGCCTATCCTAAAGCTTTGCCTATGGCATGGCTTGACGTTTTTACTGCCTGCTGCCTTTGTATGGCTCAGTGTCATGCTGCTTATGGAGCAGGGGAACGTGACGATAAAAAACAAACGCCTTATCGTCAACAACTGGAAGGAATTCTTATTGCAGCTTTCCTTCGTGATCGCGCCAATCATATCTTTTACTTTTTCAACACTCACAAAGCATTCCAAATCCATCTTTTCCAGATCTTTGGGAATGCTGATTGCTGAAGCAATTGTATTATTGGTGTACTATTGCAAAAAAGCATCCAAGGCGACCATTTTACTGACATGCATTTTATGCGCCAGCGCACTCTGCCTGTATACGGCAGACAATACGGAACCCATTGATTCGAGTCGTGCAACGATAACTCTTTCCCCCTGTTATTATGTTCCCGACACCTTCACGCGAGTTGATGATCAGGAAATCCAACTTCTCGGAAAAGGATTTTGTGATTCCGCAATGTATGAAAACATTGTAACTGCTTCAAAACAATATCAACCACTGATAAACAACAATCTCATGAACGTACCTGGGCAATACGGTTATTTCTATCTAATGGGTGCATCTGGTACTGGAACCATCGAGCTAACTGAGGCGAAAGGATATGAGCGAGCAAAAGAAGCTTATGATGCAGCTCAAAAAACAAACAGCGTAATCGCCTTACCCTCGCGTTCCTATGAAATTTATTATTTCTACAAGAAAGTATTAACCTCCGGAGATTATGTGTACCAATCAGAAAATGGCACCTTTTTTCCTGCAGACGGTACACTGACCAATGCTGAGATTAAGAATCAAAACAAACAATATCATTTTATTGACGGCGCAACCGCGAAAATAATAGACCCGCCTAAGGAAACTGATTTAAACGCCTTATCTGCTGCCTGGGGTGCTTCCTTTGACAGTTTGAAGGGCCTATTTGAGCAACCATCCATAGAATATCAACTGACCCAGAATGATCACTCTGTCAATATCACTTTTCCGGAAGGCTTGGAAGGGGAGACAGCCGATTTCCTATATTTGGAATTTGATGATTCAAGTTTTACGGAGCTTCTGACCTCTACGGAAGCCGGTGCATTGTCAAAGTACTTTTTCCGAGCAATAAAAAATCCAAACCAGTTAGTGCATTTGTCTTACGTAGACGATGATGGCGAAGAGTATTCGATATCTTGCCAGCTTCTGGGCGGAAAACTGCTGATTCCTTTGGGCGGTGGTACGCATTGGCTTCTTCATTGCCATGCATCCATTTCCCTCCAACTGACGGATGCTGACACAAACCTCGCACTACCTAAAATTGAAAAGCTAGAGTTCCTTCAACTGAGAGATTTATAAAAAACAACGAAAAATCAGAAATGGCGCAGAAAATACTTGCATTCCAAGGAAAAAAGCTGTTAAATAGATATGGTATGTAAATGCCAGAAAGGGATAAATGCATGAGTAGTTTAAAAATACCCAAGGGCTATCATTCCGAGTTAAACCTCTATGATACCCAGATCGCAATCAAGACCGTAAAGGACTTTTTCCAGACGCTTTTGGCAGAGAGACTCAATCTCCTGCGCGTGTCTGCTCCTCTTTTCGTAGATCCGGCCTCCGGCCTGAACGATAACCTAAACGGCGTTGAGCGCCCCGTCTCCTTCGACATCAAGTACGAAGATGGCAAGGAAGGCGAGATCGTACAGTCTCTCGCGAAATGGAAGCGCTATGCCCTGAAGAAGTACGGCTTCTCCGTAAACGAGGGCCTCTACACCGACATGAGCGCCATCCGCCGCGACGAGGATCCCGACAACATCCACTCCATCTACGTGGACCAATGGGACTGGGAGAAGATCATCGCCAAGGAAGATCGTAACCTCGAGACCTTAAAGGACACCGTTCGCACCGTCTACAAGGTACTTCGCAAGACCGAGAAGTACATGTCCATCCACTACGATTACATCGAGGAAATCCTGCCTCATGACATTTTCTTCATTACGACCTCTGAGTTGGCAGAAATGTTCCCCGATTACTCCCCGAAGGAGAGAGAATACTACATTGCAAAGGCAAAGGGCGCCGTTTGCATCATGCAGATCGGCGATTGCTTAGAGAACGGCGAGCCGCATGACGGCCGTGCACCGGACTATGACGACTGGGCGCTGAACGCTGACATCGTCGTTTACTACCCCGTTCTCGACATTGCGCTGGAGCTCTCCAGCATGGGCATCCGCGTAGACGAGAATTCCTTAAAGGAACAGCTTGAGAAGGCTGGTTGCCCGGAGCGTGCTGAACTTCCCTTCCACAAGGCGATCCTCAACTGCGAGCTGCCTTACACCATCGGCGGCGGCATTGGCCAGTCCAGAATCTGCATGTTCTTCTTAAGAAAAGCCCACATCGGCGAGGTACAGTGTTCCCTGTGGCCTGACGACGTCATGGCGCAGGCAAAGGAAAACGGCCTGCAACTTCTGTAAAAACAAAGCCCCGAGAGCTGAACACAGCCCTCGGGGTAATTTTTTATTTTGCCATCCAAACAACGAATTTCTCATTTTCATAACACTTCTCATAGTGAAGCTCGCCCATGTAAATCTGCACGAGCGTCCACTTTTCATCCTCCGGCGAAAGCCGCAGCACCTCCGTCTCTCCCTCCACAAAATAACTACTCGGGAAATACGGTCCATATGCCGCGTAATTCTTTTCTGCAATGACGAGCGGTGGTTTTTCGCTACTCAGCAGTTTTATCCGTTCCTTCTTTAGGTCATTTAACGTCCGCTGCATCGTTTCTATGTCATAAGATGCGAGGTCATTCCAAGAATGGAAGGCAGGTCGCAGGTTCATGTAAAATGCCATCGCCGGAATCTGCCCGTGCAGGATCACTTCACTCCCGCCAAGCTCCTCCTTCGCGATAAAGTCACTCAAGCCCTGCAATGCACGGGCTCGTTCCTCTGGCATTTTCAGGCCCCGTAACGCTTTGTTTCCCGTTACCTTCGCGGTAGCGTTCGTCACGCCCGTGCCCTCGCAGAACACAAAATACGCGCCAAAGAGCGATACCTGCATGGCGATCAGCGCCACTATCGTCCAGCCAAAGAGGCAAGCCGGCAGGAAATTCGGTGCAATGTACTTCTTCCCCTTGTCCTTGCGTAAGCCTAATAGAAATACCGTGTAATCTGCCGCCTTTTGCAAAGCATACGGTGCAAGCACAAACAGATTGTTCAGGCTAGGATAAATGCCATTATTACTGCCAAGTGAGGTTAGGAAGGCCACCAGGATCATGATCAGGCCATATGTACGCTTCTCTTTTGCATTCTTCGGTAGGATCATCTCAAGAAAGCCTACGCCCAGCGTGATCATCCAAAGCAGCGTGCAGGGCCAGTAAAAGGAATCATAGCTGCTGTAGCGGAAGGATGCGAAATTTCCCAGATTTTCGGTTCGGCGGAATAGCCAGAGTACCATTGCCACGCTACAGGCCACGGAGATCAGGATTGTCAGATGCTCGCCGGCCTTTCGTGCCTTTGCCCTGCCTTCCCTGTCTTTTCCAAGCTTGCCCGCGATCACGTCGATCACGATACCGATTACAAACGCCAGCACGCCAAAAAATCCGATGTGCGTCACCCAGTAAATTCCGTCCTTAAACGGCCAAAACAGGCCCTTGATCATGGACAGTGCCTGATAGTCCGTCGCGGTCTCCGTCATGGCGAAAAGCCCGCGAATGCCCGTTACGTAATCCGAGATGCCATAGCGCAGCGCAATCCATCCAAATCCTATCGCGAGCGCTCCAAGGTATCCGACCAGGCACCAAAGCGTGTACTTAAGGAGCGCGCCGAAGGCCTTTCCAAACCACTTGGAATCCTCCGCCCTATGCTCGGAACCTTCCCACAGTGCATACGCCCAAACGGCCAAAATCAGCCCCATTTCAGGAAGATTGGAGAAT
>JAFPRF010000273.1 GCA_017400965.1 Lachnospiraceae bacterium | reverse complement strand
TCCATGACTTCGAAGTCGGAGTCCTTACGCATGTTCTGGATCTTGCTGATGAGCTCGTTGGCGAAGCCTTCCTCGATGAGTTCCTGGGTCAGGTTTGCATCGAGAACGACGGTCATGCCATTGTCTTCCTGAGATACGTAGCCTTCCTTCTGGGACATGGTGATGAGGAGGTCGTCCTCGGTGAGTTCTACGGTTACGTCGCCAACAGTGAAGGTGAGCTTTCCGCTAGCCTTGAGTTCGTCCATGGCTGCGTTGCCGTCGAGGGCAGCGAGCTCCTTCTGGATGCCGCCGAGCTGCTTGCCGTACTTAGGACCTACGGTGCGGAGCTGGGGCTTGAAGGTGTAGGAGGTGAACTCGCGTACGTCGTCGGTGTACTCCACTTCCTTAACGTTGAGCTCGTCCTTAATGATATCGGTATAGAAGGCGTCAAGTTTCACCCCTGCCTTTACGTACATCTTACTGATGGGCTGGCGGTTCTTGATCGCTGCGCTCTCTCTGCAGGCACGGCCCATGACAACGATCTTCAGTACCTCGTCCATGGAGTCCTCAAGCTGCTTGTCGATCATCTTTGCGTCGACAGTCGGGAAGTCGCAAAGGTGGATGCTCTCGGGTGCGGCCTCGTCGATGGAGCATACCATGTTGCGGTAGATGTCCTCGGTCATGAAGGGGATCATGGGTGCAGCCGCCTTGGAGATGGTCACGAGTGCGGTATACAGGGTCATGTAAGCGTTGATCTTGTCCTGCTCCATGCCCTTTGCCCAGAAACGCTCACGGCAGCGGCGCACGTACCAGTTGCTCAGGTCATCCACAAAGCCCTCCAGGGCTCTTGCTGCCTCGGGAATGCGGTAGTTTGCGAGATCGTCATCCACCTCACCCACAACGGTGTTGAGCTTGGAGAGGATCCACTTGTCCATGACGGTGAGCTTATCGTACTCGAGCGCATACTTCGTTGCGTCGAAGTTGTCAATGTTCGCATAAAGGATGAAGAAAGCGTAGGTGTTCCACAGGGTACCCATGAACTTTCTCTGGCCTTCCTGTACGGCCTTGCCGTGGAAGCGGTTCGGCAGCCAGGGTGCGGAGTTGATGTAGAAGTACCAGCGGATCGCGTCTGCGCCGTAGGTCTGGAGCGCGTCGAAAGGATCCACGGCATTGCCCTTGGACTTACTCATCTTCTGGCCGTTCTCGTCCTGTACGTGGCCAAGAACGATCACGTTCTCGTAAGGTGCCTTGTTGAACAGGAGCGTGGACTCTGCAAGCAGGGAATGGAACCAACCTCTGGTCTGGTCCACTGCCTCGGAGATGAACTGCGCGGGGAACTGCTGCTCGAAGAGCTCCTTATTCTCAAAAGGATAATGATGCTGTGCAAACGGCATGGCGCCGGAGTCAAACCAACAGTCCAGTACCTCGGGCACGCGCTTCATGACGCCGCCGCAGTCAGGGCACTTTAAGGTGATCTCGTCGATGTAAGGTCTGTGGAATTCCACGGTCTTAGCCGCTTCGTTGCCGCTTAAGCTATAGAGTTCTGCCCTGCTGCCTACGCATACGCGCTTGCCGCAGTTACACTCCCAGATGTTGAGGGGCGTTCCCCAGTAACGGTTACGGGAGATTGCCCAGTCCTGAATGTTCTCCAGCCAGTTGCCAAAACGGCCCTTGCCGATGGACTCAGGGATCCAGTTGATCGTATTGTTATTGCGGATCAGGTCGTCCTTTACCGCAGTCTCTTTAATGTACCAGGACTCGCGCGCATAGTAGATCAGCGGCGTGTCACATCTCCAACAGAAGGGATAGTCATGCTCGAACTTGGGTGCGTCGAAGAGCTTGCCTTCTGCGTCGAGGTCCTTTAATACCTCGGGGTCAGCCTTCTTTACAAAGAGGCCGGCGTAAGGGGTCTCCTCGGTCATTTCGCCCTTGCCGTTTACGAACTGTACGAAGGGCAGGTCGTAGTTACGGCCCACGCGTGCGTCGTCTTCACCGAAGGCAGGCGCGATGTGTACGATGCCGGTACCATCGCCCATGGTTACGTAACCGTCGCAGGTCACGAAGTGTGCCTTCTTGTTCTGCTGCTTTGCAGCTTCGCCGGCGCAGGCAAAAAGGGGCTCGTACTCCTTATATTCCAGATCCTTACCAACGTAGGTCTCAAGGATTTCATATGCGGGTGTATCTTCCGTGGCAAGCTTTCCAAGAACGGTGTCAAGAAGAGCCTTTGCCATGTAGTAGGTTCTGCCGTCAGCGGCCTTAACCTTGCAATATTCCTCAGCAGGGTTTACGCAGAGCGCGAGGTTGGAAGGCAGGGTCCAGGGCGTGGTCGTCCATGCGAGGAAGTATGCATCCTCTCCTACCACCTTAAAGCGAACGATGGCGGAGCGCTCCTTGACGTTCTTATAGCCCTGTGCCACTTCCTGTGCGGACAGAGGGGTTCCGCAGCGAGGGCAGTAAGGAACGATCTTGAAGCCCTTGTAGAGAAGGCCCTTGTCCCAGATGGTCTTAAGTGCCCACCACTCGGACTCGATGAAGTCATCATGATAGGTGACGTAAGGGTTGTCCATGTCAGCCCAGAAGCCAACGGTGCCGGAGAAGTCCTCCCACATGCCCTTGTATTTCCAAACGCTTTCCTTACACTTCTTGATGAAGGGTTCCAGGCCATATGCCTCGATCTGATCCTTTCCGTCAAGGCCGAGGAGCTTTTCCACTTCGATCTCTACAGGCAGGCCGTGGGTGTCCCAACCAGCCTTTCTGGGTACCATGTAGCCCTTCATGGTGCGGTATCTCGGGATCATGTCCTTGATAACGCGGGTCAAAACGTGCCCGATGTGGGGCTTTCCGTTTGCGGTAGGCGGGCCATCATAGAAGGTATAGGTCTCGCCAGCCTTGCGCTGTTCCATGCTCTTTCTGAAGATGTCTTCGTCTTTCCAGAACTGCTCTACGGCCTTCTCACGATCGACGAAGTTCAGGTTCTTGTCCACTGACTTGTACAACATGTTCATCACTCCTTTTCGTGGTTTTAAAACTGTGAAGCCCCGTCCATAATAGGACGAGGCCTTTCTCGCTCGCTAACCACCTATTACGACGCACGCTCCCTTAAGATAAATGCGCTTCCCCGTAACGAGGGGACGTACGGCCTAGATTACTTGCAAAACGCTTTCACCCGGCAGCTCGAAAGTGATCTTCCTCCCTTTCCTACTCGCACCGGATTCGCACCAACACCGGCTCTCTGCGGCTTTCCTAAAAGGAGTACTGTCTTTGTCATCGCCTTTCACTTGTGCAGATATTATAAGCCATTCCCCATTCCTTGTCAAGTTACTGTTGACAATTTCCCGAATTCAGATATAATGGTACTCTGTAACACCGAGAGTTCGAAACCTTCCTCTCGTTAAACAAAACTACAGGAGAAAAGAAATGAAACAAAACAAGAAAGTCCTATTCATCACCCAGGCAGCAGTCATTGCTGCTCTTTACGTCGTGCTGACCCATTTGTCAAACGCACTTGGTTTAGCGTCCGGGGCCATTCAGGTCCGTATTTCCGAAGTACTGACGATCCTTCCCTTTTTCACGCCGGCAGCGATCCCGGGGCTCTACGTTGGTTGCCTTTTAAGTAACCTCACCTGCGGCTGCGCACCTTGGGACATTGTATTCGGAAGCCTCGCTACTTTACTTGGAGCCCTTGGCACCTACGCGATCCGCAAAAAGCTCCCCGACTGGTGTGCCTGCATTCCGCCCATCCTGGCAAACACCCTGATCGTACCCTTCGTGATCTACTACGTATATCCCCTTGAGCCCGTTTCCCTCTTTGGAAAAGAGATCGCACCGACGATCCCCATCTTTATGGTAACGGTTTGCATCGGCGAGGTGATCGCCTGCGGCATCTTTGGCGTGATCTTCTTAAAAGCATTAAAGAGAAATCGCAAGGCACTGTTCCAAGCGTAAATCGAATACAACTGAATAGCGAAAAAATAAGCGGAGGCTTTTGTGCCTCCGCTTTTGTTTACGTATTTGTTTAGAACAGGTTCTTGAGGTTTCCTGCGATGCCGCCAAGCTTATCGATGGAGATCTTTGCCTTTACGCCATCTACCACCTTGTTAATAACGTCATCCGGAAGATCTACTCCGATCACGGACTCTACGGCCTTCACGGGGTTCTTCTTGAACTGATCCATGAGCTTCTCGTCCTTGGTGACCTTGTCGACTACCTTTGTGATCTCTGCCTTAATATCCATGATCGCGTGCCTCCTAAATACTTAAGCCTTTACGGTAGGAGCGTCTACCACGTTCTTCTTAACGGACTCGATGCCGTTCTCGCAGCTCTTCTTTGACTTGTAGCCTTCGCTGGTAGCGATGATCTGACCATTAGCTGCCTTTAAGCGGAAACGGAACTCGCCGCCCTTGTCCGTGTAAATCTCATACTTCGGATTCTTCTGCGTTGCGAAACCTTCTACGGTCTGATCCTCGATGGCTGCAATCGCTGCATTCTTGGTAACGCTGGCGATGCCGTTCTTGCAGGCAGCTTCCGTCGTATAAACTTCAGAAGTAGCAATAACCTCACCGTTGCCGGCCTTCAGGTCAAATTTGATTCCCGTCTTGGTTTCCTTGATGACAAACTTACCCATAATTCGTACCCTCCTGCTATGCTTTTTTCTCCGTGGTGCCATTGCACCTTACCCTTTAAGAATAGAACATTTTTGCTAAAAAATCAAGTAACTATTCAGTTACTCAAGGGAAATAAGAAAGGAACGCGTTCCCGCTCTCCTCGAACCACTTCGTGGCGTCGCTCATGCCCTTCTTCGCCAGTTTCCCGGTGGAAGGCTGATACAAAACGACCTGTGATTCATTGTAACCCGTGATGAGGACTGCCTCGCCGTTCGACAACAGTGCCAGTACGGGCAGGTCCTTTCCAACAAAGTACAGCGCCGCATCCAGCGTAATGCCCGTAAGGTCTAAGGCCTCGCCCTCGGTCAGGCTCTCGGTCAGAATCTGCAGCGGCGTCTTCCCGCGGGAAAGGAGTGCATCGCTGTCCACGGAGATGCCCTTTTGACGGAGCATAACGTCGAGGCAATCTGCCGTCGGCTCCTTCCCGCCCTCGGGCTCCCGGATCGCCATAATCTGGTTGCGGGACGATCTCTCGCCCTTTTGCCAAAGGATCTCGCCCTCCTGCGTAAGAACGGTGCCCGAAATCTCATCGGCCCGAAGGATCGCATTCCGCGCGGTCACGTAATCTCCGTCAAGGCCCTTAGAAGCGTAGACAAAGTATCTTCTGACGGGACTTTCCACCTCGATCACCAGCTCGTCCGCGCCCTCCTTGATGACTTCCTTCGGCGTCAGGATCTGCAGCTTTTTCGGGTCGATCTTGCTGCTCACCTTGATCTGTACGTACTTTTCATAGGTATCAATCTCCACCACGGAGATCTGGTTCTTGCCAGCCTTTTCCTGCTGCGTCTTCGTCACGTGGTCCTGCGTCGCCTCGACAAAGCTGCCGTCGTCCTTCTGGGTCATGCGATCCAAGATGATCTGATTGTCCTCCACCGTGACGCCCCCAACGTAAATGCCGTCCTGGGCATAGGTTTTCAGGATGCTCCCGTCCGCCCTGGCGATGCAAAGCTTGTACATCGGATACTCGTCCGTCCGAATGATCTGGGAGATCTTTGCCACGCCATAGATCACGTCCTGGCCCATGAATCCAAGGAGCCTTATTGCCTCATCGGAGCCGGCGCTGATCACCGCCTCGCCATCGCCGGAAAGGTCGCGAATATGGAGTCTGTTTTCATAGGTGCTGCCGACCTGGCTCAGCCATACAAGGATCTGATGATCTTCGCTGGCCGCCATGGCCCCGTCCCGCGTCACTTCGATGAGCTTTTGCGATTCTTGCGTCTCTAAATCCACGCAGTACACGGCATGCTCCAAATAGAGGTAGAGCAGGTGCTCCTGGCCTAAGTAAAGGAGCTTATCCAAATTGGCTTTCAGGCTTTCGTAGGATTGCTTCCAGGGAAGAAACGCAAGCTCTGAGATCGTATTGTAACCATTGTCATAACGGCAGATGCGAATGCCCATCTGGCCCTCGCGCTCGCCGCGGTTCATGTACCCGCAAACGGCGAAATAGACATTACCCTCCGCGTCCACGTGCAGGATCTTTACGTCCGCCGCGTCGTATTCCTCGCGCGCATCCTCTCGTCCCGGCTCGTAAAAGCTAAACAGTAAGGCGAGCTTTTGGTCCTTGGCGCGGTAGGAAAAGAGGCGGTCTGCCTGCTCAAAAGCAACGACGCTTCCGTCCTCGTTTTCCAACATCGCCACGTTTTCATCGCCGATGCCGAGAAGGAGCTTGTCACCGCCCACCAGCGCGTCCTCCTCGGGGATCTGCGTCATGGTACGGTCATACTCCAGTAAGTAGGTGCGGTCCTTGGTCTGCTTGATGCGGTAATACTCCCGCAGGCGATACTGCGTATTCCGCTCGCTTCCGGCGGTTGTCACGCCATAGTCCACCTGGATCGCCGCGTACTGCCCGTGAATTTCCTTTAGCGTAAAGGACGGCTTTCGCACCTCGGTGACCTTCAGATCACCCCAGGTCACCTGCTTAAAGGAGCTGTGGATGTTCACCTTGTGGAAGGACCGGTTGTCCTCCAGCTTAGAGTTGGGCTCTAAGTACTTCGTCAGTACCTTTGCCGCCTCGCGGTGATACAGCTTTTCATGAAAGTCCTTCACGAACGCCAGCTCTCCCGCAAAGAGGCTCTCCTCGTCCC
>JAFPRF010000272.1 GCA_017400965.1 Lachnospiraceae bacterium | reverse complement strand
GTATTCCGTGAGCGTCTACACCACCGGAGACTATCTCGTGAATCTTCCCGTCAAGGTTTCCACGGATGACATCGCCGCCTTCGACCGCGGCCTCGAGACCCTGATCCAGGTGGAGCCCGAAAACGTCGAAGCCTTCACGGCACACTGGATGGAAACCCATCCCGAAGCCGAGATCCTCTCCGCGGATAAATTTTCTGGCCTGATCCAGGTGAACCGCAAGGTCATGCCCATCAAGGACATCCTCACGGAGCTCGACCTCTCCGACATGGAGAACACGCTCGAGCCTTCCGAGAAGGTCACGTTTTCCGATAATGAGCGCGGCGTCACCGTCGTACTGCAAAACCAGTCCGGTACGGCCATGCCTCTCTCCAAATGTGATCTTCTGAGCATCACCGTAACGAAAAACACCGTGATCTTCCCCGACGGCGTATCCCTAGGTACCGCCCCTGCGAAGATCTGTCATAAGCAGACAGGCCTCTACGGCGAACCTACGAGGATCGAGGGCATGTTCCTCTTCGGCTGGGGCATCGCCAAGACAAAGGCCATTTATCTCGACCCCATCAGCGGCGACCGCATCACCATCGAGATTAGCCCTGACGGCGACAGCGTCGAGAGCATCACCTATGACCTAAAGGTCTTTGAGTAGAAGGGAGGGGATGAACATGAAAGTAACAGCAAAAGTTTTGAAGATCAACCTGTTTTCCCTCTTGGCACTGCCGCTCCTTCTGCTGGCGACCTTCTTTAAGCTCACCGCGAAGGCCCTCGAAAAGATCACGATCTTCCTTGGCATGGCGCTCCTCGGGATCCTCCTGCTCATCGTGATCTCCCAAGGCATTACGCCGAAAAGCTTTTTGGATTTCCTAATCGTACTGATCGCCCTCATCGCCTTCTGCGGCCTTGCCGTTTTCATCGCGATCTGGGTCTTTGGACTGATCTCCGGCATCGTCCTCGGGCTATGGAACCTCATGATCAGCCTGTTCGATTCGCTCTACGAGATCACCTACAACTGGTACCTGAGCCTCTTTACCCTGTGTGAGGCCGATTACCGCGTGCTTTCGCTCAACGGCCGGAAAGGCCCCAATGCCGTCGCCTGCATCTTCTTCACGATCCTGAAGGGCTTAAGCTGGCTGATCACAACGCTCGTTTCCCTCTCCTACGTGATCGCGGGCATCTTCTGCGGCGGCCTGGTACTCATCACGCTCTACGGCACGAATAAGAGCATGAAGACGGCCTTTGGCCTGAACCTGATCCAATACGCAAAGCATTGCCCGGCGCACTCGGTGCTCTTTGGCATTTTGCTTTACATTATCATCATTGGCATCGTTGTCGTCGGCGTCATGGCCCTCGCCTCCGAATGGTATGAGTGGGGCCTGGAGCTTCGCGTCACGGGCCAGGAGATCTCCGCCGAGGTTACTGCTCTCGTAAAGAGCGACCTGCGCATGGCCTCCGGCACCACCGAGGAAGTGGAGGACAACATCTCCTACCTGCGTAAGCTCGAGGATCACTTAGACGCGCTCGAGCCCGTCAGCGAGCAGGTTTCCGCCGTTCTTGAGAAAAAGGACAGTCCCCTGCTTCGCAGCTATTGGGGCATTTACATGCGAAACTTAAATCACCTCGTGGACGTTTGCTCTGATAAAAAGGGCATCGACATCAAGCGCTTTAAGCAGCTGATCCCTCAGATCCAGCTCCTCGACAGACAGCGTGATGACGCGCAAAAGCTCGCCGCCAAGCTCGAGAAGGAACTGGCAACGCCCACTGGCACCTCGATCTTCTTCTCGGGATGTGACAACCTAGAAAAGCTGGAGAAGCGCTATAAGAACCTCTGTAAGACCTATCACCCCGACATTGCGGAAGGCGATACCGAGACCTTCCAGAAGATGCAGGGCGAGTACCAGACCTTAAAGGCTGCGCTCTCCAATCCCGTGGCACCCGTCAAGAAGGACGCGGAGAAGCAGAATGCAAAATAACTCACAAGCACAAAATGAGCCCCTGGGATCACGTGATCCCAAGGGCTTTTTTGATCCGTAACTCTATTTACTTTTCCCAAAACTTCTTTTTCTTGCCGTGTCCGCCGCCGTCGTCCTTTTTGTCGTCCTTCGTCGTACCGGAGGCTCTCTGTACGGCCGTCAGCGAATCGTCGTTGGCCTGATCGAATTGCTTCAGGAGTTCCTTTGCCTCGCTGCTGAGCTTGTCGGGTACCTGTACCACAAGGGTCACGTAATGGTCGCCGCGAACCTCCTTGTTGCGCAGGGAAGGTACGCCCTTGCCCTTTAAGCGAACGCGAGTGTCCGTCTGCGTTCCGGGCTTCACGTCGTAGATGACCTTGCCGTCCACGGTATCGATGAAGATCTCGCCGCCGAGGGCTGCCACTGCGAAGGAAATGGGCACGGTGGAGAAAATGTTCACGTCCTGACGCTGGAAGATAGGGTGACGACCCACGATCACTTCCACGAGCACGTCGCCTCTCGGGCCGCCGTTCACTCCGGGCTCACCAAGTCCGGGCATGCGAATGGACTGGCCATTGTCTATGCCAGCGGGGATGTCTGCACTGTAGCGCTTCTTCATCGGGATAAAACCAGTACCGCGACAATCCACGCACTTTTCCTTAATGATCTTACCGGTTCCCTGACAGTTCGGGCAGGCCTGCACGTTACGCACGGTGCCAAAGAAGGACTGCTGGGTGAAGACCACCTGGCCCTTACCACCGCACTTCGAACAAGTCTCAGGCTGCGTTCCGGGCTTTGCACCGCTACCGTTACAGGTCTTACAGGTTTCCTTGACGGTCAGCTCGATCTCCTTCTTCGTGCCGAATACGGCCTCCTCGAAGGTGATGCGTACGCTGGTGCGAAGGTTGGCACCCTTCATAGGGCCGTTGCTCGCTGCGCCTCTGGATCTGCCACCGCCGAAAATATCGCCGAAGATGTCGCCAAAGATGTCGCCGAAGTCCATGCCGCCCATGTCGAATCCGCCCGCTCCGCCTGCGCCGCCGTCGAAGGCTGCATGGCCAAACTGGTCGTACTGGCGTCTCTTCTCAGGGTCGCT
>JAFPRF010000271.1 GCA_017400965.1 Lachnospiraceae bacterium | reverse complement strand
GATAAGACAAATGCCTATGAACAGCTTCGAAGCTTTCAGGGCTTTACGGATGCGATCGAAAAGAGATTTGGTATCAAGATTCCGCTAAAGCATTGCTCCAATAGCGCAGGAATCCTTGAGATCCCTGAGGCGAACATGGACCTCGTTAGAGCGGGCATTACGCTGTACGGACTCTATCCCTCTGATGAGGTCAAAAAAGACGTCATACCGTTAAAGCCGGTTTTAAGCCTTCACAGTCACGTGGTTTACGTAAAGGACGTGCTTCCGGGGCAGAGCATTAGCTATGGCGGAACCTTTACTGCGCAGCAGAAGATGCGCGTGGCTACGATCCCAGTTGGCTACGGCGACGGCTATCCAAGAAGCCTTTCTTCGATCGGATTCGTGAAGATCCGCGGCAAGAAGGCACCGATCCTTGGGAGAGTTTGCATGGACCAGTTCATGGTGGACGTAAGCGACATCCCTGAGGTGCAAAACGGCGATGATGTGACTCTGATCGGCGATGGCATCACGGCCGAGGAGCTCGGAGACCTTTCCGGCAGATTTAATTACGAGCTGGTCTGCGACCTCGGAAAGCGTATCCCGAGAGTCTTCTATACTGGCGGAGAGCCCGTGGCAGTCAGGGATTATTACCAAGACTGATCGCAAATGATAAAAATCTTGAACAAGAGCGCAAAAAATGTTATAGTTAAGAGTAGCATTTTAAAATATGATTCAAAAAAGGAAAGAAAAAAGGAGTATTAAAACATGTCAGGACATTCCAAATTTGCAAACATTAAGCATAAAAAAGAGAAGAACGATGCTGCTAAGGGGAAGATCTTTACCATCATCGGCCGTGAGATCGCCGTTGCCGTAAAGGAAGGCGGTCCCGATCCTAACAATAACTTCAAACTGGCTACCGTTATCGCTAAGGCTAAGGCTAACAACATGCCCAACGATACCATCGAGCGTGGTATTAAGAAGGCTGCCGGCGACGTTGGAAACGTAAACTATAAGTACGTTACTTACGAAGGCTATGGCCCCAATGGTATCGCGATCATCGTTGACGCTCTGACTGACAATACCAACCGTACCGCAGCGAACGTAAGAAGCGCATTCACTAAGGGACAGGGTAACGTTGGTACTCCTGGCTGCGTATCCTTCATGTTTGATAAGAAGGGCCAGATCATCATCGACAAGGAAGAGTGCGAGATGGAGGCAGATGACCTCATGATGATCGCGCTTGACGCTGGCGCTGAGGACTTTAGTGATGAAGAGGACAGCTACGAGATCCTGACCGATCCCGATGCATTTGAGCAGGTTAGAAAGAACCTTGAGGATGCTGGCATTCCTATGCTGAGCGCAGAGGTGACCATGATCCCTCAGAACTACGTGGAGCTGACCGATGAGACCGCCATCAAGAATCTGCAGAGAACTCTGGATCTTCTCGACGAGGATGACGACGTACAGGCAGTTTATCACAACTGGGATGAGTAATTAATTCGCAATTCATTGTTTCTATAACGGAGGACGATATGGGAAATCAGTATAAGATTGAAACGAAATGTGTACAGTCTGGATGGCAGCCGAAGAACGGCGAGCCCAGAGTATTGCCGATCTATCAGAGTACGACCTTTAAGTATGAGACTTCCGAGCAGATGGGTAAACTGTTTGACCTGGAAGCAACTGGTTATTTCTATACGAGACTGCAGAACCCGACCAACGATTACGTGGCAGCAAAGATCTGTGACCTCGAGGGCGGCGTGGCAGCAATGCTGACGAGCTCTGGACAGGCAGCAAACTATTATGCCGTATTTAATATCTGCGAAGCTGGCGATCATTGCATCATGTCCGCATCCATCTACGGCGGCACCTTCAATCTTCTTACCGTGACCATGAAGAAGATGGGCATTGACTGTACGGTGGTGGATCCTGATCTTCCCGCAGAGGAGCTTGCAAAGGCATTTAAGCCCAACACGAAGTGTGTTCTGGCTGAGACCATCGCAAACCCTACCAATATTGTTCTTGACATTGAAAAGTTTGCTAAGGTAGCACATGAACATGGCGTTCCCCTGATCGTGGACAATACCTTCGCGACTCCTATTAATTGCCGTCCTTTCGAGTGGGGCGCTGACATTGTCACCCATTCCACCACGAAGTACATGGATGGTCACGCCATGAGCGTCGGCGGATGTATCGTAGATTCCGGTAATTTCGACTGGGAAGCACATGCAGAGAAATTCCCTGGACTGACCACACCCGATGAGTCTTATCATGGCATCACCTATACCAAGAAGTTTGGTAAGGGTGCCTATATCACCAAGGCTACCGCGCAACTGATGAGAGACCTTGGCTCCATTCAGTCTCCTCAGAACGCGTTCCTTCTGAACGTTGGCCTGGAGACGTTGACACTTCGCGTGGAGAGACATTGTGCAAATGCACAGAAGGTTGCT
>JAFPRF010000270.1 GCA_017400965.1 Lachnospiraceae bacterium | reverse complement strand
GTACGCCCTTCACGATGCGAAATAAAAACTGGGTCTTATTCGTGAAGTTGACAACCTGTGCAGGCCAGATGGCAACGCCGCGTTCGTCGTAATAAAAGCTGCTGGCATAGACCTTCTTGAAAACACCGCGCTTTGCGATATCGGTTCCATCGATCATCTCTTTCAGTCCGGAAGAAATGATATAGTGCTCCACGGTGATGCCGTGCTGCTTGCCATAAGCATTCATGCGGTCAAACCATTCCGCAACACCCGGGAATAACTCAACCTTGCTACCATATTCCTCAAGCTTCTTTCGATTGAAGACGAGCTTCCCTCTCGCTTCGTCCATCATGACATACATATATGCGAGGTTGCTGTCCATCTCGTTCGCGGATGCCAGCGCGTTTGTCTTCTTCCAAAACTCGTCGACGTCATATCCAACCGACTGGATGTAACCCTGCGCCTGCATGTCCGTCGGCGAGAGCGTTTTATCAAAATCATAGCAGATGGCGAGCACCTTATTTCCATCCCGCATTTTCATGGCAGTTTCCTCCAAATTCTCGAAAATAAAGGCGTAGGTCACTCGTGCGGCCCACGCCCCAATTATAGCATTTTTTAGTCCAAAAGGCAATCAATCGTGAAGGGTGGAAGGCTGCACATCAGGCAGGAAAATACCGTAGTCAGCAGGAAGCATAAATGCCATTACTTCCACCGTCCTATCTAGCACAAAACTCATGTGTACGGTCCACGCCTATACGCGGGGCTCCTCCCATCCGTTGCCATATCGCCGCATCCTTTCAAGCAATGTGTTTATTTACCCCAATTCTGCTCGTCCAGGACTTTCGTAAGCTCTTCAGGAAGCGGAGTCTCCCAAAGGGCCTTCTCTGCCTTTTTGACGCTTTCCTTATCTGCCTTTGAAAACTTCAACTTTTTTAGCATCTCAAGCTTCCATCCCTTCTGCTCTGCGAGCTTTTGGAGTTCCGCCTTGTCCTCGTCCGTTAAGTCCATCGTCAGTTTTTTGTAATGAAACTCAAATAACTTCAGGTCTGCCTTTGCGGCCTGCTCTGCAGCCGGGCTATAGCTCGGATAGTAATTCTTGTTTGCTATGTTGTTCTTCGTTGACTGGATCCTGCTCTCCAAATCAAATAATTCCTTTACCATCTTCTCGTCGATCATCTTTCTCTCCTTCCGGTCATCTTATGATATTTTCTCGCGAAATTGCATATGTAATCTTGCTACTTTTTCGGCTTCTTTATGTTTCCATGTCTCTCTTGAGCCGATGAATCGATTTTGATCGGCTACTCTCCTCTCATAATTTTATCACCTAAGGAAGTGATTTTCAAGTTGATTACGGGTGGTGGATGGGCTTTAGCAAGCAAAGCCCATCCTGGTTTCAGCGTGTTTCACGCTTTGCGTCAGTGCCTTAAAGTCCTCCTTTCCAAGGCGGCACATTTCTTCTTTGCTCAAGGCTTTTCCTTCTGCCTCGAGCGCCTGTGACTGCGCTATGATCCTCTCGGACTGGCGAAGGATCGCCTGCTCGAGAAGGTTGCGAACGTAGCGGCCATTGCCGAAGTTTTCCTGTGCAGTGGCGTTTTCAAAGATCTCATGACAAGCCGTCACGGCATCTTCCGTCATGAAGTAATCTCTTTTTCCAACCATCAGCTGCAGGATCTGGTCGAGCTCGTCGGCGTTGTAATCGGGGAAGTTTAGGTGGAAGGCGATGCGGCTGCGGAGGCCTTCGTTCTGCTCGAGGAAGACCTTCATCTTCTCCGTGTAACCGGCGAAGATCACGATGACCTCGTTACGGTAATTCTCCATGAGCTGAATGATGGTGTTAATGGCCTCGGCGCCGTAGGTGTTGCTGTCATCCACGAGGGAATATGCCTCGTCGATAAAGAGCACGCCGCCCTGGGCTTCCTTGAATTTGTCTTCCACGATCTTTGCGGTCCAGCCGACGTACTTACCGACGAGATCCTGTCTGCCGCACTCGACAAACTTACCGGATTTAAGTACATCCTCGTCCTTCAGGATTTTTGCAAGAAGTCTGGCAACGGAGGTTTTCGCCGTGCCGGGATTGCCAGAAAAGAGCATGTGCAGGGAAGCGCCTTCCGTCTTCAGGCCCATGCTTTCGCGCACCTTTAGTACCTTCGAAGCTGAGATGATCTGATCGATCACGCCCTTTTGCTCGATCAGGCCGATCATGGACCGGAGCTCTTCATAGGGCTTGTTCTCCTTTTCCGTGATCGCGATCTTGAAGGTCTTCTGCTCCTTATAAGCCTTGTAAACGTGGTTCTTCAGGCCGCTCCCGTACCAGGCGTTGTAGGCCTTAAAGATGTCCGTTACGGTATAGCTATCTGCTTTTTCAAGGTACTCTGCGACATCACTGACGTCATTTGTTTTGAAATCAACCTTTCCGGCCAATTCCATCAGATACTTCTTTGCTTGCTCGGGTGTACCGCTTCCTTCGGTCACCTGGATCACGTCAGCCTTGCTGACAATGTTGTTGATGGCCTCGCTCCCCTT
>JAFPRF010000269.1 GCA_017400965.1 Lachnospiraceae bacterium | reverse complement strand
GCATTGCAAAAGAATAAAGCAGTCGCTTCCTCGCCGGGATTCCATCATACACGCCCTGGCTCTCGTCCATCTTCTGGAACAGGATCGCCGCAAAGCCAGCCAACACCAGCCAAATCGCCAAGAGTCCTCTGATCGGTGCCAGGAAATAGCTCTCGCCCTTGCCTTCCGTGCCATCTAAGTACTGCGCCTGGAATAGGCTTCCATTCCAACGACTGGCATCATAATACTGTTTCAAAACCTCTTCAGAAGGGGTGTTCTCCCCTAATCTTCTCTCGAGATTCTCACGATAGGACGCATAAACATATTCAGGAAAGACCTTACTGCAGAGCACCTCTCTCGTAAAGGTTAGCGCTACGTCATCCTCGCGCTCGAGTACTTTTACAATCGGCCGGATTGCGCGCCGCTTCGCAATTTTCTCCAGTTGCTCCTCCAAATCCTCCGGGAGGATCCAAACGGCGTCCACCTTACTTCCCGCCAATGCAGCCACGGCCTCACTCTCGCTCTCATATCGATAAAAGCGAAGTATGCTCTCGTCGTTTAAGAACCGCTCTATGAGCTGATCAGGGAGCGTTCCCTTCTCCGCAGGCGTGTACAGTCCGATGGATACCATGCCCGCCTCTTCCTCTGAGCCGTTTTTCAGGCAGATCACCAAAACGGGAAGGATCAAAAGTACGGCAACGTAACTCAATTTTTTTAGTAGTCTTTTCTCGGTGAGCCAGCACCAGATCATTATCCGTCTCATCTATCTGTTATCCTTCACAATGGAGCGTCTTCTCATTAGCAGCGCCAGTACGGCAAACACGGTAAAATACAAGAAAAGCAATAAAACAACCTTGGTATCCCGCTCCCCGAGGATCACGTTGGAAAATGCCTCCAACGCAGCGCCCGTGGGAAGAAGCCTTCCGACAAAAGCGATCCCATCAGGGAAGAAGGATGCGGGATAAATATATCCGGAAATATAACCCATGCCAACCACGCCAATAAACTGCAACAGTAAGTTGGCCACGGGATTCTTTACGATTTCATAGAGTGCAAAATGGAAGGCCGCGATCACCATGAGGATTGGGAACAGCCCTAGAAGCAGTTCATCTAAATAAGTCCGTATCGTCAGGAACGCAAACCCATCCGTCACGGTCCAAAGGATCCCCAGCGGGATAAAGGTGCAGCCCATCATGAGCAGCAAATAGGTGAAATACTCACTGGCCACCTGAGCGATGGTTCCGATGCCGCGCATCTTCATCCACTTTCCTAAATCCGCATTGCGATACAGGAAGAAGGACGCGCTGCTGATCCCAAAGAGAAAGCAAAACAGTAAGACGATGGCGCAGAAATAATATTGCTTCATCATCATGCCCTTCGCCAGGCCCATCTCTTCCACTTCCACGATCTTGGTTCTGTTTAATACGTTCTCAATGAGTTGCAGGTTGAAGTCCTCCGTCCACTTGTAAATGTCGGAGGAATCTCCATAATCGATCACCACGTCCTCGAAGGCATAGATCGCGCCCTGTGACGAGGTCACAAGTTCCGATACTACTGTCGCCAGTTCATCCATCAGATAACCGGCGAGGCCCTTTTGTCCCTCCGAAGAAACATATTGGATCGGTACGTCATTTTTCCCCGTGATGATGGAGTCGAGGAATTCATCCGGCACGGTGATATATGCAGCCAGCGACGCATTACGGAATGCCTTCTGCGCCTCCTCCTCAGTCATCGGGATAAAGTCCACCATAAATCTGGAATCATCCAGCGTTTGGATCGCATATATGCCAAAGCCCAAATACGAATCGCCGATGTCACCGACAACGCCGATCTTGTATTTCTTCTGATTCTCCACCAGGGGGCCTTGGTTTAAGAAGACGTAACCCGCGATAGCAAGACACGCAAATAAAAGCATTGCAGTAGGGAACACGCCTACTGCAAGCTTCACGGTTCTTTTCAGTTGTACCACAAAATATTTAACGTATCTCATTTGATCCACTGTGCGAGTTTATGTACGTCGCCGTCATATTGATAGTCGTTAAGCTTTCCCTCTTTGATGACGACGCACTGATCGCATAGCTCGATCTCATGTACGTCATGGGTGGCCAGAAGGATGATGCCGCCCTTTTTCTTAAATTCCTTAATGTAGGTATAAATACTGTCCTTACATGCGATGTCGAGGGCCGCAGTGGGCTCGTCCATGAGGATCACCTTCGGATTTCCCGCCATGGCGCATCCGATCGACAGACGCTTTTTCATGCCGCCGGACATCTTTCGCACCGGCACCTTCAAGAATTCGTCCACGCCAAGGAGCTTTAATACACCGTTTGACAACTCCGCCTCCATGGTCTTCTTGTCATACCAGAGTTTCAGATTATCCTTTGCGGAAAGCTCCTCCAAAAGAGGCGTTCCTTGCGGCACGTAAGCAATGCTGCCCTTCTCCTCCCCTTCGATGGTAAAGGATCCGGAATCTGCGCGGACAATTCCTGCCAAAATGGAAAGAAGCGTTGATTTACCGCTTCCATTTCCTCCAAGAATGCCTACACAGTGACCGGCATCAGCCGTAAGACTGATGCCGTTTAACACTGTTTTCTTGCCGTATTTCTTTGTAAGATCTTTGATCTCAAGTTTCATGTTGTTGCTGATCTCTTTCGATTAACGCATCTGCATCTTCAGCATCTCAATATATTGATTGATCATGCTCATGTACTCATCAGGTACGTTTGCGCTCTTTAAGTTATCGGTAATTGCATCGAACTTCAGGTTCTTCAGCAGATCCATCAGCGCCGCCTCGTCATAGCTGCCGTCGCTTGCGATCGCGATGTAATCGCTCGGCATGCCAAAGCTCTCGGCATCCTTAATGGCGCCCTCAAAGATCAGTGCTACGATCTCACTGCCGCCGTCCAGTACGGAGATGGTGACGTTGTGAGAATCTACGGTCATCTCGCCGGAGAAACGGATCGCGGGATCCAGGTTAGCGATCAGGCTGTAAACAGGCGTATCGTCGAGGCCACCGAATGCATCCTCAAGGAGATCCATGAAATCAACGTCGCTGCCAAGCTTTAAGGTAATGGTGCCAGAGAAGTTACCTTTCTCCGCTGCGTCTACGTCATAATCTTCGATGGTTACGTTCAGGATCTTCTTGCCAACAGCCTTCACCTTCGCTTCGCCGTTGAATTTGCCCTTCTTCTCTTCGCCGGTCACGATCACGGAGAAGTCTCCCTCTCCCTCAATCTTACCGGAGATTTCGATTCCAACCTTGTCATCCTTGGTGCGGATGTCAGCCAGAGTAAGCTTACCAGTTACGTCATTCATCTTCAGGCTAAAGGTTCTGCCAACGATCTTGCCATCCTTGTCAACATAGATCTCCATGGTCAGCTTATCGATCTCGATGCTGTCAATGCTCTCCTCAGCCTCGTCAAGGGACTCCAGGAAGTCTTCATACATGTCTTCTGCGCTAAAGCTCTCGTCCAGGTTCTCGAAGGAGGAATACATACCAGTGATCATCTTCTCGATGTCCTTGTCCTTCTTCATCTCCTTGATGACTGCTCTTGCAATCTTCTGGATGTCCTTGGACTTCAGTTCGCAGGTCAGTACGGTGCAATCTACGGAAATGTCGTCAACCTCAAGCTTGCCCTTGGTCTTCTCCATCTCTTCGATCTGTTCCATCATGATCTCGTAGTACTTAATGAACATTTCCTCGAGCTTCTCGGGGCTGGGATAAGACTTGAGCATCTCTTCGTACATGCCAAAGGCCTGCTCCATGCTGCCCATGATCTTATCGTAGTCATACTCTTCGCCCATGGTCATGCCAAGGTACTTGTCGGTCAGCTCAGGAATGGTACCGAAGATGGCGCCTTCCTTCATGTCAAGAAGCATAACAAGCGTTGCAAGCTTCGTGTCGTTCAGGATGGGTGCGATGTCCATCTTCATCTTGGTGTCGTCGAAATTACCGTTGAAGGAAATGCCAACGCTGTCAAGCCAGGAAAGGTCAACGCCTGCGGTCTTTGCAAGTGCGGTGAAATCCTTGCCTCTTGCACCAATTCTGATCTTCATGGTCTCAGAAATGTTCTGATTGCCAGTCTTCATGGACTCTAAGAGCTTCGTTACGTACTCGGTACCGGAGTTCTCAGAGAACGCGGTCAGATTCTTCTTTTCTACGTAGGAATAATAATCCTTGGGTTTGTCAAAGGACTTATGAATGGTGTTGCTTACCTTATCCTTTGCGAAGATAAAGGTGCAACCAATGGCAACGGCTAAAACTGCAACGATCGCAAGCGCGATGCCGATGATCTTGCCGCCCTTACCCTTCTTTGCCTTCGGCTCCTCCGGGATCGGAGAATAGGCAGGCGCAGGCGCGGGTGCAACGGGTGCTGCCGGTGCTTCAGCTACAGGTGTAGCAGGTGCCTCTGCAGCAGGTGCAGCCGGAGCTTCAGCTACAGGTGTAGCAGGTGCCTGCGCTGCAGGTACAGCGGGTGTTTCTACGACGGGTTCCGTAGCCTTTACTTCTTCCTTTGCCGGCTCAGCAGCCTCGGTCGGCGTGCCACAAAAGCCACAGAACTTTGCTCCGTCAGGAATTTCTTTTCCACAATTTGAACAGAACATTTTTCATCTCCCCTTTTTCTGAATGAATCTTGGTTTAAATACAGTATCTTTCAAGGCAAATCCCTGACATACCGGATTTGCCTTCCGTGGACTAGACGGGAGTCGAACCCGTGTCCAAAAGCCCATTCCCTGTCCTTCTACTATCATAGTTCATTTTCTTGGAAGCCCGAAGCTCCCTGTTCCCTCCTTTAGCAGAAAATGAACAATCTGCCAAATTCAGTAGCTTCATAGTACGCCCGCGTGCGCAAAGCTTTGCACGTGTCGTTTCTCACAAGCATGATGCCCCGGCCCCATCGTGTGAGTGCGATGGGCGAGACAAGCCGCCCGAGGGCGACGTCACTCACAGCTTACGCTGCGAATGCGTACTGAGTATTATTATCAGCGTTTATATTTAGGTTGTCATTTAACGCATGACATGCGGATAGCTTCTCCAGCTGCAAGACCCCTGTCGAAACCTTTACTAGCCCTTATGTAGTTTTTGAGCGAAGAGCATACTTCGCTACTTAAATTATATCGTTAATTGACGCATTCGTCAATAACCATTCATTTTGACCTTAAACTCCTTCTCCGCCTCGCGCGCCTGATCCTTCTTGGCGATGCTTTCGCGCTTGTCGTAGAGTTTCTTACCTCTGGCGAGGCCAATCTCCACCTTTACTTTCCCTTCATTAAAGTAAACTTCGAGGGGTACCAGTGTGTAGCCTTTTTCCTTGATGCGCCCTTGGAGTTTATTGATCTCCGCGCGGTGCAACAGGAGCTTTTTTACCCGCAACGGGTCCTTATTAAAGATATTTCCCTTCTCATAAGGACTTACGTGCATGCCATAGACATACACTTCGCCGTTCTCGATGCGGATAAAGCTCTCCTTAATGCTGCACTTACCAAGGCGCATGGACTTAACCTCCGTGCCATGCAGTGCGATGCCGGCCTCGTAGGTCTCGTCGATAAAGTAATCGTGATAGGCCTTTTTGTTATTTGCGATCAGCTTTTTCGGCTCCTTCTTACCCATCTTCTCTCTCCTTCGCCAAAGAAAAATCGATCGTCCGCGCTGCCCCGTCGCATTCATCCACGATGATCCGCACGGGCATGCCAAGGCTAAAGCGCCTTCCGGTCGCTTCCCCGACCATCTCTCCCGACTTTTCTTCGAAATAATAGTAATCGCCAGGGAGCTTCGATACGTGGATCATGCCTTCCACCGTATTCATCAGCTCCACGTAAAGTCCCCAAGAGGTCACGCCGCTGATCACGCCGTCAAAGCTCTCGCCGACGTGCTGCGACATGTATTGTACCTTCTTTAATCTGTCTGTCTCACGCTCCGCCTCGTCCGCGCGCCGCTCCATCTTCGACGAATGCTCCGCAACTCCAGGCAGGATCTCCGCGTAATGTGCCATTCGCTCTTCATTTAGGCGCCCGCGCAGCTCTTCCCGAATGATCCGATGGATCTGCAGGTCGGGATAGCGGCGGATCGGTGACGTAAAGTGGCAATAATACCTGCAGGCCAAGCCAAAATGCCCCGTACAGATCTCGCTGTACTTCGCCTGCTTCATGCTGCGAAGCACCATGCGGCTGATCATGGCTTCCTCCGGCGTTCCCTGAATCTTATCCAGCAGCTTTTGAATCTCCTTCGGATGGATCTCGCCGCTGCCGACCTTATTGCCAAAGCGATCCGTGGTCTTTAGGCTAAAGCCCATGTTGGAGATCATGCCGGACAATGCTCGGAACTTCTCCTCCTCAGGCGCACCGTGCACGCGATAGACAAAGGGCGCTTCCATCCAGTAAAAATGCTCTGCCACCGTCTCATTCGCGGCAAGCATAAAGTCTTCGATGATACGCGTTGCCTCATTGCGGTCATACGGCCCAACGAAGCTTGGAAATCCCGTCTCATCGAGCTCGATCTTACACTCTGGCAGATCAAAATCGATGCCGCCCCTCTCACGCCTCTTTTCTCGCAGAAGCGCTGCCAGCTTCTCCATCATGACAAAGTCTTCGATCAGAAATGCATGTTCCTTCCAAAGCGCTTCGTCTGCGGAATGATCGCCCTCACTTGCCATATCAAGAAGCTTTTTCACGTTCACGTAGCTCATGCGCTTGTCGACGTTGATCACGGATTCTACGATTTCGTGGTCGATGATCTCGCCCTTTTGATTCACCGTCATGAGGCAGGACAGCGCCAATCTGTCCTCTCCCGCGTTCAGCGAACAGATGCCATTGCACAGTACGTGCGGCAGCATCGGGATCACGCGGTCCACTAAATACACGCTGGTCCCCCGAAGCTTTGCTTCCTTATCCAGTGCGGAATTCTCCTGCACGTAGTTCGATACGTCCGCGATGTGCACGCCGAGGTGATAGTTCGTTCCATCGAAGGAGATGCTGACGGCATCGTCCAAATCCTTCGCGTCGTCGCCGTCGATGGTCACCATGCGCACTCCCCTAAGGTCCCGTCTGCCATAGCAGTCCGCCTCGGATACGGGCTTTGCGACTCTCGCCGCTTGGTCCAGCACCGCCTCGCCAAACTCCGCAGGTAGTTCAAATCCGCGCACGATCGATAGAATGTCAACGCCAGGATCATTTTCATGTCCCAAGATCTCCACAATGCGGCCTTCAGGACTGCGAAATCCCGAAACTGGATTTCTGCTACCATAGTCCGTGATCTCACAGACCACCTTATGCCCCGTCACTGCGCCCATGGAATGCTCGCCAGGTACGAAAATATCCTGCGACAGCTTCGTATTATCTGGGATCGCAAATCCAAAGTGCGTATTCTTTGCCTGATCAAAGGTGCCGATCACCTTCGTGATGCCATGAGAGACGATGCGAACCACCTTGGCCGTTCTGCGCTGTCCGCGCCTTCGTCCCCTGTCAGGAAGAATCTCTACCTGATCTAAATGAAAGGCATTCCCCGTCTCCTCGACCGGGATGTAATAATCGTCCTTCTCACCGTCTATGGTGACAAAACCAAAACCCTTGGGATGGCTCGTAAAGGTCCCCGTCAATATCAATTCTTCTTTTTGTTGTTTTTCTTTCCGTACTTTTGTTTCAAAATTCTCCATCTTGTCTTTTTGAGCCATTCTAAATCCAATAAAAATGTGCGTAAAAAAACACTCTTTTGCAAGAGTGTTCCTTTTTGATTAAATCAATTGCAGGTTCAGCGCAACCGTCAGTGCCAGGAAGATCACTGCCAAGACTCTTGTAATCTTCACCAGCATGCCTTCCATCGAACGGCCCTTGTTCTTTCCCCAGTAGCTCTCTGCCGCACCACTGATGGAACCAAGTCCCTGCGCCTTGCCTTCCTGCATCAATACCAGGATCACTAAAGCAATACTTACTACAATATATAAAGCTGAAAGAATTGTTCGAATTAAGCTCATCTCTTTACCTCCTAACAATAAGCGATTTTTATGATAACACATTGTTCTTGCGATTTCAACTGTTTTTTGCTATGATGTATACAATATTTCGTCGAAAGGAAGTTTCTTCCATGTTACTCGAGCGTTTTTATCCGGATCACGAGGTCAATTCGGCCTATTCCATAGACTATGCATCCCTGTATTCCAAAGGTAAGCGTGCCATTATTTACGACGTGGACAATACGCTGGTCCCCCATGGCGCCCCCGCTGACGATCGTGCCAAAGCGCTCTTCGCTTCCCTTCGCGAGATCGGCTATCAGACGCTTCTCCTCTCCAACAACAAGGAGCCACGCGTTAAATCTTTCAGCGACGCAGTTGGAAGCACCTATATCTTCAAAGCCGGAAAGCCTGGCATCAAAGGTTATCAAAAGGCCATGGAGCGCATGGGTTCCGATCCTGCAACGACGATTTTTGTTGGTGATCAACTCTTTACGGATGTCTGGGGAGCAAAAAAAGCCGGCATCGATACCTATTTGGTAAAGCCGATCCATCCCAAGGAAGAGATCCAGATCGTACTAAAACGCGTACTGGAGCGCATTGTCCTTTACTTCTATCACAAAAAGATTAAGAAATAAAACGCCGCGTCAGGGTTCCCTGGCGCGTTTTTCTTATTGTTTATCGTAGTATTTCTTTCCTGCTGATGGAAGGAAGTAGGTTCTTAGGTACCCATCCTTCGAAACGATCACGAATTCATTGGTATCCTCAAGGTAGTAGACGTCGTCGCCATCCTCCTTCTCGGTCTTATGCAGCGCATCCGGATTGGTTACCACCTTTGCCGCTGCCTTCTCGTATTCCTCCGCCGATGCAAAGCCCATCTCCTTGCCATGCTTATCGTAATGCTGGTTTAGAAGCTTTTTGCTTCGAAACTGTAGCGATACCTCTTCTTCCGAAGAGGAAGGCTCCTCCGTCTTTTCTGGCGTTGGCGATGGTGTGAGGACCGCTTTGTCCTGGACCTCTGAGGTGGCCAGTTCAACAATCTCTGCTTCGTCGCCACCTCCGCCTGTCATCTGTGCGAAGAAATCCGAACGCACAAAGAGGATCAAAAGAATCATAAGTATCGTCGCGATTGTGGAAAGTATGGCTTTGCGATTGTTCTTCATTCTTTCGATCCTCCCGTAGCACCTAACAGGTTAGGAATTGGTTTGTTGTTTGGGTTTTGCCGTCTTTTCGGTCCTGCTGTATAAGAAGTTGTCTTCTCTTCTGCCTAGCTTTACGGAAGCTTTGTCCATGTAAGCCTTTGCCGTCGTCTTCTTGTGTACCGTGTTCATGGCTGCCGTCAGGGTTCCGACGCGAACGCCGCCGATGATCAGCGCGATGACAACTCCAATGATCGCATACAAAACACTAAATTGCCCTTGGATCAGGCAGATGATTGCGATCGCGATGACTGCCGAAATGGCGCTGGTGATCACGAACTCCTTGGTCGCCTTACTCTTATCAATAGGCAGGGAACCTACGAGCTGTCCCGTCTGTCCGTTGATGCCAAAGGTATATTTCTGATTCTCGTATTCCGTCGTCATCATCCAAACGGGAAGCATCGCATACTCCGACTTCGCGTTGCTGAGCTTGATCTGCTCGTTCGTCGTCTGGATTTCCTTGTATTCCTTGACTTCTTCCTTTAACCGATCACGGAAGGTGTTCTCCACGCGCTCATTCGCATGAGGCCTTGCGTCAACCTCCTGAATGTCATAGCGATCAGCAAGGTAACCGCTAAAATATGCTGCATTGTATTCCACTGCCTTCGAAAGATCGAAAGGCTCGATGGAATCCATGATGTCGCGGTTCATCTTCGTGGACGCAGTCACGGGAATTCTCTGGAAGTCCATGCCGCCGCTGCGGATCATGCGATAATGATCCTTTTTCTCGTAACGGTAATCCTCGTCTTCCCACTCCTCGGTCTTCACGCCCTCATAGTAGATTGTACCGTCTGCATGACAGCTGTAAAGCCAAAACGGCACGTAAAGACCCGTGATGGAATCGATTCTGTTGCGGTTTACAAAAGAGCTCGGCAGGAGCTTTTTACCCTTCGTAAATTCACCAAGCGCTGCCTGCGCCTTTTCCTTGGAGATGGCAAAGGGCACTACGACGTTGGGCTTGTACATGCCGTCAAACTGGGTCTTAATGATCGAGAAATTACCGCAGTAAGGGCATTCCGTCGCTGCCGTATTCTCATCTGCCACCATCTCTGCGCCGCAGGCCGGACAACTGTAACCCGTGATCTTTCCGTCAAGGTCTGTGATCATGGAGGAAGAACTGCTCTGCCAATTCATTTCAGAACCAGCCGCCATCTCCTCCTTCGCCTTCTGCTCTGCGATCACCTGCTCCATGGAAAAAGTGGAATCGCAGTACATGCAGGACATCATTTCCTTCTCGCCGTCATAGGTCAGCTTTGCGCCACAACATGGACATTGAAATTGATTTAAGTCATTCATCTTTCTTGTACCCCCGTACAGTCAGTTTCGCGTAACAAAAATCCTTTTCTATTCTATCATAATCTCCAAATTTATGCAATTCATCTCTTACGGATGAGGCAAATGGTTTCTACCCCAGTGGTCCAAGGAAATTGATCCACGGCCGTTGCCCTGACAACTTCATAGCCGCGAGCGCGGAAGGTCTTTAAGTCATTTAAGAGACTCGTCAGCTTACAGGAAACGTAAACAATATAGTCCACGCCATAATCCAAGATCTTCGGGAGAGCCTTTGGATGAATGCCCTCTCTCGGAGGATCCAATATGATGAGATCCGGCTTCTCCGTCACTTCATCGATCACCTTTAAGACATCGCCCGCGAGGAACTCACAATTGGTCAAATGGTTTTCGGCCGCGCTTCTCTTTGCTGCCTCCACAGCTTCCTCCACGATCTCCACGCCGATCACCTTCGACGCCACCGGGCTCATGAGCTGCGTGATCGTTCCCGTGCCGCAGTAGAGGTCAAATACCACTGGCTTTTCTTCTTTCTGAAGGCTCTCCTGTGCCTCGGAAATGTAGCGCTGCACTGTCTGATAGATCACCTCCGCGCCAAGGGAGTTGGTCTGGAAGAAGGAAAAGGTACTCACTTGAAAATCTAAGTTTAGGAGCTTCTCACCAAAGACATCCTGACCGTACAAAACCACGGTGTGGTCCGAGCGTACCACGTCCGCCAGGGAATCATTGTAGATATGCAATATCCCCGCATATCTTCCAAGGAGCTTGCCCTCTTTTTCCAGCGCCAAGAGCGCATCCAAATAACCCCGGATCAATTCATCATCATTTGCGATCTGCGTTGTCGTCACAAGTCCCACCAGGATCTCATCCGTTGCGCGACTCTTGCGCACTAAAAGATGTCGCAGATATCCCTCATGGCTCATACGATGGAAAAAGGGCGTATTTTTCTCCGTGAAGTACTCTCGTACCGTGCGCAATATCAGGCGATAATCTGCATCGATGATCTTACAATCCTCCACCGATACCACGTCATAGAAGCTTCCCCTCTTATGCATGCCAAGGGTTAAGGGGCCATCCTTATAGGCGTTGCCAAAGGTGAACTCCATCTTATTGCGGTACTCATACTTGACCGGGCTCTCCTGTACGCCTTCCCAAACATAGGGCGCCT